>DATDFP010000202.1:0-14784 GCA_036522535.1 Gemmatimonadales bacterium | reverse complement strand
GGTGCCGGGCTACAGGTCGACGGACAGCGGGTCGGGGAGCTGCCACTGAGCGTCCCCTGACGGGAGCAACAGGGTCCAGACCTGCAGTCGTCAGAGTAGTTGCCAGACGCCAAGTTGCAAGCGGTCTTCAGTTGGCAGTTGCCAGAGATGACGACCTGGCATCTCGCGCCTGTCAACTACACTGAGCCCTGATCGCTTGCTTTCACGCGACTGTCATGCGGTCCCCACCCAAAGATTCGGTCCCGTCAGCGTCTCCCCACCTAACGACTCGCTCCCATTTCCAACCCTGCGACCTATTGGTGTTCGCCGTGGCCCGCAGAGCTTTCATCACAGCAGCCGGGGCCGAGATGTGTTGAGCCCCGAGGCGCGACGGCGTGCGGCTCGCTTCTGCCTCGACGGAGCAATCGCGACACCGGCTGCGTAGTTCGCGAGCAGTGTGACGGGCGTGAGCCGCGGACGCCCTGTCCGAGGTGTGAAGGCCGATGTGGCGCCCGCGCCCGATTTGCAGCATCACGACAGCGCCGACCCCGCGAGAGCTCGCGGCGCGGTGTCGCGCGTACGCCGACTGCGGCAGCCGGGCTGCCGTCAACACGAAGGGCGCCGCCCGCGCGCCTCCCCGCCGCCTCCGCTCATCGTCACTGAACCAGCCAAACGCGACAATGAACTCCGACCCGAACTGGGTCGGCCACCCTAGGAGAAGTCCAATGTCCGGCGAGCATCTCACTATGCGACATGCGCGGAGATGGGTTGGGCTGTTACCCCTCCTCGCTGTGGCGGCAGCAGCCGCCTGCAATAACGCGCGCGACATCACGTCGAGCCGTGACGTCGGGCCGGGCAGGCCATTGTTCAACACCCCGGTCACGGGCGCCGCGTTCACAACCGTGAACGAGACTGCGGACGGGACGGGTCACTGCCTGAACGGGAATCCGGCCGTCAACTGCAACATCTACGATGGTAAGGAATTCGTCTGGCTGAACGGGGGCCCCTCGGTAGCGTACGTCGGCGACGGCGCGTACTTCTTCGCCGTCCTGGCGCCCGGCGGGCAAGCCGACCCGAACGACGGCGCGCCGAACAACCTGTCGGACGACTTTGACGCGTACACCGCCCGGACATTCTCCGTGTCCGGCGCCACAGTGAGCTATACCCCCGGTCACGATTTCGACAACAACAAGATCCGCCTGGCGGACTATGCCGACACACCAAATCCGGGGGGTGTGTACATCATGGCCATTTGCTCGCTTGCGGACGGCTATCCGGTGACCCCGAGCAAGTGCAAGTACGACGCATTCAAGATCGGGACAGCCGGCGGTGGCGGCGTGGAATCCGAGGCCCCGGTCATCACGAAGGACGCCACCGCCACGTACGATAACAAGTACGCCTGGACGATTACGAAGGATGTCGACAAGACGCGCGTCGAGCAGGTCGGGGGGACCGTGACGTTCAACTACACGGTCAAGGTAACCCACGACGGCGGCACGATCAGCAACGTGAAGGTTACCGGAAAGATCACGGTCTCGAATTTCAACGTCGACAACATCACCGGGGCCGATGTCACCGACAAGCTCAGTAATGGGACGGATTGCACCGTAACCGGCGGGTCGAGCGCCACGCTGGGCCCGGGCGACAACGATTTCGACTACTCGTGTGACCTGGGCACTTCCGTTCCGTCCGGAACGCTCGACAACACCGCGACGGTGACGTGGGCCACCCAAACCCTGAGCACGGGGGAGCTCGCCGGCGGTTCGGCTGACTTCACCTTCAACAGCATCTCATTCACGGGGAATGCCATCGACGAGTGCGTGAACGTGACGGACTCGAACGCGGGGACGCTTGGAACGGCCTGCGTTGGCGATGCCAATCCGAAGACGTTCACCTACTCGCGGACGATCACGGTGCCGCAGTTCGGCTGTCAGTCGTACGACAATACCGCGACGTTCACGACGAACGACACCGGCGCAACCGGATCCGCCGGCCAGACGGTCACGGTCTGCGGGCCGGCCAGGACTGGCGCTCTGACGATGGGCTTCTGGCAGAACAAGAACGGCCAGGGGATCATTACAGGCCAGGCCAAAACCGGCGTCTGCCCGTCGGGTACATGGCTGCGGCAATACGCGCCGTTCCAGGACCTGAGCTCAACGGCCACCTGCAGCGGTGTCGCGACCTACGTCTACAACATCATCAAAGTGGCCAACGCATCCGGTGCGGCGATGAACGCGATGCTCAAAGCCCAGATGCTCGCGACGGCGCTCGACGTCTACTTCAGCGATCCGGCGCTCGGCGGCAACAAGATCAACGCTCCGGCGCCGATCGGCGGCGTGTCGATCGACTTGACCAAGATCTGCAAGATCATCGACGGGTCAGGTGGCACCGGCACCTGCAGCGGCACGTACCAGAACGTCAGCAGCGCTTTCGGTGGCGCGACCAGCCTCACGGTCAGCCAGATGCTGACGTACGCCGCGAGCCAGTCGAACGTCGGCGGCACCACCTGGTACGGCAACGTCAAGGCAACCCAGGAGCTTGCGAAGAACGCTTTCGACGCGATCAACAACCAGCTCGCGTTCGCGGCCTGAGTTGACGTCAACAGCTGAGAACGGCATTACCTGCGGGGCCCCGGAAGACGGGGCCCCGCATTCGTTGCCGGGTTCCTTGACGAGAAGGAAGTTTGACCATGGTACGTGACCATGGTATATTCGGCGCATGGCTAAAGAGACCATCGCCATCTCAGTATTCAAGGCCCGCTGCCTCGCCGTGCTCAAGCGGGTGAAAGAGACCGGCCGGCCGATCGTCGTTACGAAGTTCGGCGAACCGGTGGCGGAGATCGTGCCGCCGACGCCGGTCCAGCCAGCCGAGCCCTGGCTCGGCAAGCTCAAGGACCGGGCGAAGATCACCGGTGACATCGTGGCCCCCGTCGCCGACCCCTCAGATTGGGAAGCGATGGGGTCGTGAGGCTCCTGCTCGACACGCACATCTGGGTGTGGAGCCAGCTCGAGCCCGACCGTCTGTCCAGCAGCGTGCGCGCGGCGCTCCAGAACCCCGAAGTCGAGTTGTGGCTCTCACCGATCTCAGTGTGGGAATTGCTGCTCTTGATCGAGGGGCACCGCGTGACGGTCACCGGCGAGCCCGGCGCCTGGGTGGAGGACGCGCTGCGCGCCGGCCCGTTCCGGGAAGCTCCGCTCACGCACGCCGTCGCCCTGGAGAGTCGGCGCGTCACCCTGCCACACCGGGACCCGGCGGACCGATTCCTTGCGGCCACCGCCCGGGTGTTGGACCTCACGCTGGTCACCGCAGATGCCCGGCTGCTCGCGGCAAAACTCTGCAAAGTGCTGGCGAATCGCTGAGAGAGGGCCGACACGCACCGCGCGGCAGCCGGCGGGAGCATTCACACGTCGTGGACTTCAGCGGAGGGCAGAGGATTCGAACCTCTACGGGCTTGCGCCCAGCGGTTTTCAAGACCGCCGCCTTACCAGTTAGGTCTAGCCCTCCAGTGTTACAGGGGCTTCAACTTACGTTGGCGGGAGACCTCTTAGAAGGGGTCTGCTTTGCCGTTACTTTGCCGTTGAAGCGCAGAGCCACAGCTGAGGCGAGATCAGAGCTTCATGATGACGCCCTCGGACAGGCCAGCACGCCGTATATCGCGCGCTGCCGTCCGCTGAAGGTTCGCCTCCACCGGAGCCGTGATGGCTCCCCGCTTGAGCGCTTGCGCGAGCGCCGCTGTGGCGGCGGCCCGATCAGCGTCTAAACCTCGCTTCCGCAGTTGTCGGATCATTCGGGCGAGCCGGCGGGCGTAGTCGTGCGATTTGAGCCTTGCCGCGTCCGGCTCTGGCTTCAGCTTGTCCAGCTCCTTTACGAGGCGCCGGAGTGTGATCGGTGCCATTGGACTCCCTCGTTAGCCTGTCCCTGCTCGTCCTGGTACTGCCGGCGCACGGCCGAGTCACCCTCCTCCATGAGCTTCTGCTGGGCTCCTTCATCATCGCGTTACGGGCGAGAAAGGAGGGCGGACTCGGCCGCCCCCCCTTTTCCCTGAACAGACCGGTCGCCCTTAGTTGCTTGCGGCGATCTTGTGGAAGGTCGAGTTCGCAACCTCGTAGGCCTCAACCTCCGGCGTTCCCTCAAGCACCTTCGCCAGGCTCGTCAGCACCTGCGGATAGATGTCGCGGCTATAGTTGTCCGCGTTCTCTTTGCGATCCCACAGACTGATCGCAACCGCTTCGGAGCGGTCCGGGGCAATGAACGAAATCTCGTCCTTGAAGCCGTTCTGTTTCCGAAGCAGCGGCAGGACGTCCTTCTCGAGCGTCCGGGTAAACTCACCGGCCGTGTTGGCCTTCAGATGCATGGACACATTGCGTGCGTACATATCGACTCCTTGGTACTCCAACGTGAACCTACGTGACTATACTCCGCGTGCCTGTGCGTGTTACACCGTCTCGCCGCTCCGCTCAGTACATCCCGCCCATGCCGCCGGCGGGCATCGGTGGCATCTTCTCCTTCTCGTTCTTCTCCGCCACCACGCACTCGGTGGTGAGGAGCAGTCCCGCGATGGACGCGGCGTTCTGCAGCGCCGTGCGGGTGACCTTGGTCGGGTCGATGACGCCCGCGGCGGCCAGATCCTCGTACTCGTCGGTCTGGGCGTTGTAGCCGTAGCTCAGCTTGGCCGCCTCCTTCACCTTTCCCACGACGATGGCGCCCTCGGCACCCGCGTTCTGAACGATGATCCGGATCGGCTCCTCGAGCGCGCGGCGGACGATCTCGATGCCGGTCTTCTCGTCATCATCGGCGCCCCTGACCTTGTCGAGCGCCTTTTGGCACTCGCCGCACTGGACGCGTCTCCAACCCGGCACTGCCACCAGGCCGTGACGATCCCGCACTCCAGCGCCGGATGAGGTGGGGCGATGAAACAGTCGGCCGAAGCGACGTGTGTCAGCAGGCCTTCCGTACTATGTGTGTGCTCCATAAGCATGTAGCCCCCCGGACGAGAACGAGAACGAGAACGAGGGCGCCCAACCAGGCCGCCCTCCTCCT
Organism: Gemmatimonadales bacterium; assembly: GCA_036522535.1. Lineage (GTDB taxonomy): Bacteria > Gemmatimonadota > Gemmatimonadetes > Gemmatimonadales > GWC2-71-9 > AG12. The sequence continues at coordinate 9,765 of DATDFP010000202.1, read as the reverse complement.
CCGCGTGAGGTCAGGCGTTCAACGCCTTCTCTGGCGCGACTTCGACCTTGATCAGATGGGGCTTGGCGGTCTCTGCCTTCGGCAGCGTGATCGTCAGCACGCCGAGGTTGTAAGTCGCCTTGATCTTGTTGGGATCGATCGAGGTCGACAGCCTGAACGTGCGCTCGAAGGCGCCATAGGTCCGCTCATAGCGATGGACCCTCTCGGCCTGCTCCTCCGCCACCTGCTCCTTCGTGCCTTTGACTGTCAGCAGGTTGGCCTCTACTGAGATCTTCACGTCCTCGGGCTTCACCCCGGGTATCTCCGCCACCAGGCGGATGACATCGGGCTCCTCGAAGATGTCCACCAGCGGCAGCCAGGCGGTTGTCGCGGCCTCGGGTACGGGCCAGTCGAACGCGCGTAACGGCTCGCCGGTGAAGACTCGGCCCATCCGGTGCTCCAGCTGATGCAGCAGCTCCAGCATCGGATCCCTCTTTGTAATGCCGACCATATCGTCCTCTTCTTCCTTCTTGCTGCGAGGCAATTGCAGGCGCTTTATGTGCTACAGGATACGCCAGGTGCCATAAGATGCTCCAGTGTACTATATTTGTCAAGTGTGAACTCGACACGCCTGTTGTGGTTGACAAATGTAGTAAAGCAGCGTACGGTTGAGCGGGCCGAGAACTACAGGTAGTTACGCGAGTCATGTTGGTTGCTAGGGAGTCGATAATAGATGTACGCACGTAATGGCACACGACGGACTATGGACGGCATGGTCACACATATCGCCACGCGCGAATGTCGCATCACACAACGCCATCCGGGGATGGAGTGCGGAGTCGTGGCGGCCCGGCGGCGCTGTCAGCAGGAGGCCGACTCGGCCATGCGCCGGCAGCGCGAGGACGAGCAACGACACGCGGTAAAAGGAGGGGAATCCCATGGCACCGATCACACTGCAGCGCTTCCTACAGGAGCTGGACAAGCTGAAGCAGGAGACGGATGCGGGAACGCTCAAGGCCCAGGACTACGACGGCCGGCTCGCCCGAATCATCCGAGAGCTGCGGGAGCGAGGTCTGGACGCTGATCGGGCCGCCGCCACAGCGGCGCTCGCGGACGCGCTCAAGCGAGGAGTCATCACGGCGCCGGTGGAGGCGCACCTGCAAGACCGGCTGGGTTCTCTTGACGACAAGGCCCCGACCGCCATCTGATTGTGCCGGGTGCGGACCATCGACGTAGACGGCGACGGCTGGAAGGTCCAACCCGCGGGCCGCGTCACGGCCTATGGGAACGACGAATTTGGGTTGCCGTTCGAGCTCGGCACCGGCCCTGAGCGTAAGCGCCGCTTCACCCGCTATTCGCCCGTGGGGTCCCGCAGTCGCCGAATCGGCGGGCTCACTTTGCCGTTACTCTGTCGGTCCATGTTGGCCAATAGTGTCCGGTGGCCCCTCCCCGAGCACAACTCACCTATAAAACAACGGCCCCGCATGGGGGCCGTTGTTTTTTCAAGACCGCCGCCTTACCAGTTGGGCCTAGCCCTCCCTCATCTCTTGGCCTCAGCCGACCTTGGAACATGCGGGAGTGTCACTGCTCCGTCCTTGTCCACGAGCGGCGCCGGCGGGGCCACCGCATGCCCTTGCGCGTACCCCACCCCCAGGCCCCGCAGCTTTTCCAGAACGGCTTCGTTCTCCACCTCTTCAGCGATCGTGACGATGCCCATGATTCGACCGATCTCGTTGACGGCTCCCACGAGCGTGCCGTACACGGGATCGTCGACGACGCCCCGGACGTAGTGCCCGCCGATCTTTACATAGTCGATCGACAACGCCTTGAGGTGGGCGAACGAGGCCAGGCTGTTGCCGAAGTTGTCCAGGCCGACTCCACACCCCGTCGTCCGGATTTCGGCAATGAGGCGCACCAGTTGCGCGAAGTTCCCGAGCGCTGCGGCTTCGGTGATCTCGAAGCACAGGGCTTCCGGCGGAAGCCGGTGCTGCGCCAGGTACTCTCGCACCGCGGGGACCAGGTCCGGATCGTCCAGTGAGGAAACGCTGAGGTTGATCGAGCACAGGGGCAGCTCGAACTCCGGGTGGTTCCGATGCCACTGACTCAGGACGGCGACCGTCTGGCGCACGACCCATCGGTCGATGGCCGGCATGAGGCGATGGCGCTCCGCCTGCGGGAGGAACGCGTCCGCGCTCTCCACACCCCCACGCTCGTCGGGCAGGCGCAGGAGAATCTCGCAGCGCGGACGTGCCGGAAGCTCCGGTGCCAGGGGTACGATCGCCTGAGCGTACAGCTGAAACTGGCCCTCGTCTACGGCTCGGGTGAGGCGCATGATCCGTCGGGTCTCGACCTGCTCGTGGACCCCGGGGGCCGCCTCCGGCCGGGCGAGACGGACGCGGTTGCCTCCTGCGTCCTTGGCGGCATAGCAGGCCTCGTCGGCGGCGCGCAGCACGTCAGCCGTGCGTCCGCTCGCCGCGGTGATGGGGATGACGCCGATGCTGACGCCCAGCGAGAAGCTCCTCTCCCCCCATGCGTACCGGAAGTCTTCGATCGCCCGCTGGAGCTTCCCGGCGATCTCTTCCGCCTTGGTCAAGGAGCAGTACTCCAGCAGGACGCCGAATTCGTCGCCGCCGAGGCGCGCGAGCGTGTCGCGGCTGCGCAACCGACCGCCCAGCAGGCGCCCGATCTTGCGGAGCAGGTCATCCCCGGCCTCGTGACCGCAGGTATCGTTCACGAGCTTGAATCGGTCCAGGTCCAGGTAGCACAGCACGTGCTCCGCCGCACCGGCCGCGGCTTCGGCCAGCACTCGCGCCAGGCGTTCCTCGAACTCCTTCCGGCCGACGAGGCCCGTAAGGGCATCGTGGGTGGCTTCGTGCGAGAGTTTGCGGGCGACGCGCCGCCGCTCCGTTACGTCGTGAAGAACCAGCACGACCCCGACCGTCGTCCCGTGGCGGTCCCGGAGCGGGGCCGCCGAGTCCCCGATCGGCACCTCCGTCCCATCGCGGCGCAGCAACAGCATGCCGTCGACCAGGTCTACCGCGCGCCCCTCGCGGAGACAGCGGGCCGGTATGCTCTCCAGGGGCTGTCGCGTCGCGTCGTCGACGAGCATGAGAACGGTGTCCACGGGCTGTCCCAGCGCCTCCGTGGTGCGCCACCCCGTGAGCCGCTCCGCGGTGGGGTTCAGAAACGTGATCGTTCCTGCTACGTCGGTCGTAATGACGGCGTCCGCGATCGATGCCAGGGTGGCGATCGCCTGCTCCTTCTGCCGGAACAGGCTCTCCTGAACGTCCCGCCACGCCGTGAGATCGCGAATCGTCACCAAGAACAGCGCGTCCGCGCTCGGACCGAGGGGGCTGTGGTGGATTTCTACCGGGAACTCACTCCCGTCCCGTCGTCGGGCGAAGATCCTGACCGGGGCACGCTTCGGCGGGGTCTGCGGCGACTCGGCATCGCTGACGCTGAGGGCATCGTACACCTGCTGGAAGCGCTGGGGGATGAGCCGACTGGACGGCTCGCCCCGGAACTCTGCATCGGTCCACCCGAAGAGCCGCTCGGCCTCCCGATTCAACGCCACCACGCTGCCCACCTGATCGACGACGACCATGGCATCGGGGGCCGCATCGAGCATCTGCCGAAATCGCTTGTCCTGCACGGGAGACTGGGTCATGGTCGCCTGAGCCTCGGCGCACCGAGTGGCGTGTGATCAGACTAATGCATTGGGACGGAGCTGTCCACCGGATCTCCGGTACCAGTCCGACGCCTCTATGCGCCTGTGCACGTACAGCTTCCTGAGGATGTTGTACACATGGTTCTTGGCCGTCGCCACTTCGATGCCCAACTGGCGACCGATCTGTTTGTTGGACATGCCCTGATCGACCAGTTGAAGGATCTCCCGCTCTCGGCCTGTAAGGTCGTGGACGGGGCTGGGTGCCGCCTCCTCTTTCCTCGCTGCCACGCTCCCGAGAGCGATTGCTCCCACACGGCGGAGTAACGTGAACGTCATGGGTGCCCCGCAGCGGGGGGAATCGCGGGAGACGGTGGACGGCCCGGATCGCGGTCAACAGCTCGACATCGGCCGCCTTTTTGACGATATAGCCGGACGCGCCGGCTTGGAGCGCTAGCCGACGGGCCGTCAACGCAGCAGCGTCTGGAGATTCAGTGTCTTCGCCCGGGTCCGGATCTGGTCTTGGACCTTCGGGAACAGCGCCTTGGCTTCGTCCTGAAAACGCTGGAACAATGCCCGCAGATCGTCGGCGCTGAGCCGTCTCCCCTGGGCGTAATACTGCTTCGCCACGTGCCCGAGGGCGTACGTGGAGGCGAAAGTCACCGCGGCGCCCGCTGCGAGACCGCCCGCTCCGCCGATGAGGCTGCCGAGGAGCCCTCGCGCCGCGCTCCCCACGAGCTTGCGCACCACTCCCTCCATCGCCTGGGCGGCGGCGCCGAGTCCCAAGGTGGCGACGAGGTCCTTGATCTGCTCGGCGTCGAGTTGCTGGCCGTACTGCCGCCCGATCTGGTACACGAGCCGGAGCTGCAGCGGAAGGATCACGACGTTCGCCAGGCCCTCTGGCAACAGGTCCACGGCGCTCGTGAGGATCGCCTGCTCGAGGATGAGCTGATCCACGCCGGCGTCGGACGGCGGTTTACCGGTGCCGACTTCCACGGCCGGAGCGGCCAGGCGAACGCCGGCCAACGCGGCCGCGCTTCGCTCGAGCTCGCCGAGCGCGGCGGGATCGAGCCCGAGGGCGCTGCGCAGCTCGTTCAGGAAGCGCGTTTCCTGCTCGTTCACCGGTCCATCGGCGTGACAAACGACCAGAGCGGTTTCGTACGCCAGGTGGCGCGCATCGTCGCCGGAGAGCTGCCGGATCACGTCGCTAAGCGGCACCTGTCCCTTCGCCGCCCGCTCGGCGACGGCGTCGAGATTCGTCACGCCCAGTCGTCCGAGAGCGGACCGGAGCTGAGACAGCTCCTCCGGGCTGGCCCGGCCGTCGGCCATGGCGGCCAGGAATGCAATGGTGACGATGGGCTCGTGGTCGGTCTCGTTCATTGTCGCGATCCAGGACGGGGGTTCCGCGCCATCACCGGTCGACAGCAGGTAGGCGATCAGACCCTAGTGTAGTTGCAAGACGCTAAGCCGCAAGCGGTCTACAGTTGCCAGCGGCCAGTCTCGGTGGCCTGGCGTCTCGCGGCTGTCAACCGCTTGCGGCTTGGCGTCTTGCAACTCCTCTGACGACTGCGTGGCTGGACCCTGTCCCCCTTCATGGGCCCTCACCGCTCCAGCGGCCCTCACCGCTCCAGCGCCGGCACGCCCCCCCAGCTCGTGTTCTTGAAGATCGAATCCGCGACCGCGGTTGCCCTGGCCGCGGTCTGCGGCTCCTTGTCCTTCAGCGCCTGCGCCAGCGCCTGATATACCAGGCCGTAGGTCGCGAGAATCCCTTCCGAGGGCCGGTCCACCCAGCCACGGGGCCGGCGGCGTGCCGCGGTGTCGCTGTGATAGACCTGGAACGCGAGCTTCTCGGTGCGAGGGACGTTGACGAAGCCGAGTCCGGGGAGCGCCTTGAGGCTGTCCGATGGCGCCAACGTCTCGCCGTGCAGCTTGCGCACGAACCCCTGGCCCTCGAGGTAGGCGGTCAACCCGAACTGGTCGGCATACGTGCCGACGGTGCGGGAGTAGTAGATCGGTCGCTTACCCGCCTGGTCCTTGATCGCCTGGAGCACGATCACGTCCGCCCGCTCCAGATATTGCCGGCCGAGCTGCTGCGGATCGAGCGCGACGACGACGCCCCCCAGGTTCACGCTGGTCTTCTTGTCGAGGAAGTACACCGGTTGCAGCGAGTCGAGCTGCGGGTCCGTCCAGCTGAGCATCCTGCCGGTGGGCTTGGTCCACTCGCGCCCGCGGTAGATCGCGGGCGCCCGGTCGGCCTCGAAGGGGTAGACCGGCCGCCGCTGCAGCTGGCGCAGGTACCAGTCGGTGTTGGCGAGGGACAGGTTCAGCACCGTCACGTCCTTGCGTATGCCCTCGACCTCCTGCGCGTACCACAGCGGGAAGGTATCGTTGTCGCCCGCGGTGACGAGGATCCCGTACGGCTCGACGGACTGCAGCACGTCGTAGGCAAAGTCGCGCGCCAGCGTCTCGCCGCGCCGCGAAGCGGTGAGATGGTTGCCGGCGAGCGGGATGAGCGCGATGACGAGCAGCGGGGTCGCGGTGAGCCAGCGCCGCGCCGGGTTGGGGTCGCGCTCCTCCAGCCACTCGCTCACCCACTCCATCAGCGTGGCGAGCCCCATCCCGACCCACACACCCCAGAGCGCGAACGACGCGATGAAGAAGTAGTCACGCTCGCGCACCTCGCGCGGCAGCTGCGTGTGCTCGAGCATCTGCGAGTAGCCGTACTTGAAGTTCAGGTAGAAGATGAGGATCAGGGTGAAGGTCGCCATCAGCGAGGTCATCGCGAGCGCCGTGCGGCGATCGGCCTTCCAATGACGCCAGGCGCCCAGCACGCCGAGCGCGCCGAAGATCACGGCCAGGGCATGCTGCAGGCTCGCCGACCAGTCCCGTCCCCACTGCCAGGTGAAGTACTGGATCCACATGCCGAGCTGCGCCGCGAGCGTCGCCTGGCGCTGCCACACGGGCGGCTTGCCGTACTGCTGGCGTGTCAGCACGTCCCAGAGCGCCTGCCGCGTGGTCGGCTCGCCCTCGTTGATCGGCGGGAAGTGCGCGGCGCGGATCGGCAAGAAGAGATAGACCGAGACGCCGACCACCGCCACGCCCAGCAGGGCGAGCGCGAAATCGGCGTTTCTGGCATAGAACAGGGCCCACGCGAGGGCCGCGAGGAACAGGACCACCGCGAAGATCAGCGGCGCAACGCTCTCGAGCCCCGTCGCCGCGATCATCGCGTACACGCTGCAGAACAAGAACCACTGCGACCACTCGATGTTGCGCGACGTGGGGTCCGCAGAGCGCTGTCCCTTGAGGGGAGGGAACAGGAGGACGGCCACCACCGGGCCCACGAGGACGCCCATCATGTGGTTCGTGGCGGTGAGGGCGAGCAGGTACACGATCATGAGGAGGTGATGGTCGTGCGCTTCGCCCGGGGGCTGGTCGTCCCAGCGCACGATCAGCCACAAAACCAGCGCGATCGAGAGCAAGGACAACGTGTATACCTTCTCGTTCACCACCGACTGGTTCCACACGGTGAACGCCGTGGCCGAGACGGTGGCGCCCGCGAGCGCGGCGAGGCGCCGCGGCAACCGGGCCGGCACCCAGGCGCGCATCCAGCGCTCCCCGACGAGAAACCAGCACCCCGCGGCGATCGCGCTCGTCGTCGCGGCGAGCAGATTGATCCGCATCGCGTACCCGGCGGCGAGGGGCAACAGGCCCCAGGTGTGGGCGATCAGCGTGAACAGCGGGTTGCCGGGCGGATGCGGGATGCCGAGCACGTAGGCCGCGGCGATGTATTCGGACGTGTCCCAGAACTGGGTGGTGGGGGCGAGCGTGAGCACGTACAGGACGAAGGCGCCCAGCGTGACGCACGCCGCCATCAGGTAGGGGGGGCGCTCGGGCGTTTCGTCGCCGGCGGCGGCAGAGGAGACGATCTGCGAGGCTGTCGGGGCTTTCACCGCTGGCTGTGCGTTCATGTAGGTTGGGTGCCGAGGTCAGTTACGGATCGCGCGCCGGTCGGCCTGCGGAGCATAGGTGGTGTTTGCCAGGATGGCGTCGCGCAGCTCGACCGCACGGCTCGCCAGCGCCGGCTCCTGCTCGCGGAGCGCGGCGGCGATCGTGTCATAAACGAAGACGTACCCCAGGAGACTGTTCTCGGACGCTACGTCCACCCAGCCGCGAGGCCGCGGTCGAGCTGCCGTCGCGCCGCCCCTGTATACCTCGAACGCCAGCGCTCTTGACCGCGGCACGTTCACGAAGCCGCGCCCTTCTACCAGCCGGACACTGTCGCTCGGCCGAACGGGGCGGGGCACGACACGGCGCACCAGGCCTTCGCCCACCAGGTAGGGGGACAGCCCCAGCTGGTCGGGATAATTGCCTGTAGACGTGGAAAAATAGATGGGACGCGTCCCCAGCCGATCCTTGATGATTTCGAGGACCGCCACGTCGGAGCGTAAGAGGTACGGGCGCCTCAGCATGCCGGGATCGAGCGCGACCTGGATCGAGCCGAGGCGCGCCGTGGCCGGTTGGGGCAGGGGGACGTACTCCGGGAGCGTGTCGGCGAAGTCGCCGAGGTAGTACCGGCTCATCCACGGCGTGGTCGGGCGTGGCCAGCTCCGGCCGCGATACAACGCCGGCGCCGCGCCGGCGTCGAACGTGGGCGGGGCTCGGCGCTGCAACTGGCGCAGGTACCAGTCGGTATTCGCGAGCGACAGCACCAGCACGCTCACGTCCCGCCGGACGCCCTCAACTTCCTGCGCATACCACAGCGGAAACGTGTCGTTGTCCCCCGCCGTGACCACGAGTGCGTAGGGATCCACGGATTGCAGCACGTCTCGCGCGTAATCGCGCGCCATTGTCTCCCCCGCCCGCGACGCCGTGAGCCGGTTGCCGATCAAGGGTACGAGCGCGACCAGCAGGACCGGGGCGCAGAGCGCCCAGCGGCGCGGGGCCACCGCCCGGTGTGGGGCGAGGCCGCCCGCGAGCCATTCCATAACGGCGGCGAGTCCCATCCCGACCCAGATTCCCCACACGGCGAAGGACGCGATGAAGAAGTAGTCCCGCTCACGAACCTCGTGCTCGAGCCGGGGGCTCGGGAAGACCTGAGAGTAGCCCCACCGGAAGTTGAGATAGAACACGAGGGCCACGGTCAGGGTGACGACCAGCGTCGTCATCGCCAGCGCGGCGCGGCGGTCGGCTCGCCAGTGCCGCCGGGCGCCGGCCAGGCCGAGGGTCGCGAACAGCACCGCCAGGGCGCGCTGCACTCCGCCGAGCCAGTCATGGCCGAACTGCCAGGTGAAGTACTGCACGTAGTTGAGCAACTGCTGCCCGTACAGCACCATCGTATGCCCCGGATTGTCCGGACCGGGCGGGTACATCGGGTTGTCGAAGATCGACGGCTTGCCGAACTGCTCGCGCGTGAGCACGGCGTGGAGCGCCGACCACGATGTCGGCTCACCCTCGTTGAGGTACGGGTCGAAGTGCGCGCGGATCGGCATGAAGAGGTCGACGCTCGTGCCGACGGCGGCCACGAGCGCGGCCGCGACCAGGAAGCGCGGACGGATGAGGGCACGAGGGTCGGTCGCCAGGACGTAGGCGAGCACGGCGGGAGCCGCGAGCACGCCCATCAAGTGGTTCGTCGCCGTGAGCGCGAGCAGGTAGACGATGAGCACCAGGTAGCGATCGCGCCGCGCATCGGCCGGCTGGTCCGCCCACCGGATCACGAGCCAGAGGACGAGGGCGATCGTCAGCAGGCTCACCGTGTAGACCTTTTCGTTCACGACCGACTGGTTCCACACCGTGAACGCCGTGGCGCCGACGAGGGCGCCCGCGACCGCGGCCGCGCGGCGCGCCCAGCGGGGTGACGCCAGGGCGCCGAGCCACCGGTCGGCGATGAGAAACCACAACCCCGCCGCCGCGGCGCTCGTGCCGGCGGCGAAGAGGTTGATCCGTCGCGCGTAATCGGCGCCCAGCGGCAGGAGCCCCCAGGCGTGCGCCAGGATCACGAACAGCGGGCTCCCCGGCGGATGGGGAATGCCGAGCGCGTGCGCGGCGGTGATGTACTCGGGTGCATCCCAGAACTGCGTCGTGGGCGCGAGGGTGGCCACGTACAGGAGCAGCGCGCCCAGCGT
>DATDFP010000201.1:0-6689 GCA_036522535.1 Gemmatimonadales bacterium | reverse complement strand
CCCTTGCCCGGCGTTCGCGGGCTCCTGTTCCTCGGGTTCCCACTCCATCCGCCCGGGCGGCCCGGCGACCAGCGGGCGGAGCATTTGACCCAGGTGCAGATCCCGATGTTGTTCCTCCAGGGGACGCGGGACGAGTTCGCCGATCTGAAGTTCTTGGGGCCCGTGATCGAGCGCCTCGGCACGCGGGCGACCCTGCACCTGGTGGACGGGGCGGACCACTCATTTCACGTCCTGAAACGGTCGGGGAGGACGGATGGGGAAGTGCTGCGAGAGCTCGTTGCAGCCATTGCCGAGTGGACCGTGAACCTTGTGAGCGGTGAGCGGTAAGCGGTAACCGGTATTGCAGACCGCTCACCGCTTACCGCTCACCGCTCACCCCATTTCGGGAGGGGGGTAGGTGTGGCGAACCATTGGATCGTGAAAACTGAGCCGTCCACCTACAGCTTCGACCAGCTCGAGCGCGACGGGACCACGGTTTGGGACGGCGTGCGGAACAACCTCGCGCTCAAGCACCTGCGTGAGATGAAACGCGGCGACCGGGTGCTGGTGTATCACTCCGGGGAAGAGAAGGCGGTCGTGGGGCTCGCCGAGGTCGCCGCCGAGGCGTACGCCGACCCCAAGCAGAAGGACCCGAAGCTCGTGGTGGTGGATCTCAAGGCGGCCGGGAGACTACCGCGTCCCGTACCGCTGGCAGCGATCAAGCAGGAGCCGGTGTTTGCCGACCTTGCGCTGGTCCGCATCGGCCGCTTGTCGGTGGCGCCCGCGTCGGCGGAGCAATTCAAGCATCTCCTGAAGATGGGCGGTTCGAAATGATGCGACGGACAACGAACGAGGGAGAACGGTCCCATGGGAAAAGGTGATCTTCGGTCCAAGCGTGGCAAGATCTATCGCGGCACTCACGGCAACACGCGGCGCAGAAAGACGGAAAAGGAGAGGAAGAAGCGGCGACTGACGAGAGGCGCCGAGCCTCAGGAGGGCGGGGGCGGGAAGGCGGAAGCGCGCCCGGCATGAAGACCGGTCTCGCGCTGTCCCTCGGCCTCTTGTGTGCGGCTCCGTGCGCGGCACAGGGTTCCGCGCGCAGTGACGACGGGAGCGACCTGTGGCAGATCACCCTCGGGGACGGCACGATCGTCTGGAACCTGCACCTCGTGCGCCTGCAAGGGGACACGCTCGTGTTTCGTGAAGACAGCGCCACCGTGCGCTACCCGCTGATGCGGGTGGACGAGCTGCGGCTCGTCCGGGCCGGGGAACACGAGATCGGGCCCGTAGCGGCCGGGGGGCGGTACGAAGGGGCCGCAAACGGGGCGAGCGACCGCGTGTACCAGCTCACCCTGCTCACCCCGATCGAGCGGCGTCGGGTCATCGAGCAGATCCTCGCCGCGCGACGCGGTCCGTCTCCCCCTTGATCGCTACGGGCGGACACCGGGAAGCTCAACGCGGATGAGGACGACTCTCACGCTCTGCCTGGGTCTCTTGTGCACCGCCCCCGCGGCGCCATGCGCGGCACAGGAGCGCTGGCAGGTGACCCTCAACAGCGGCACGATTCTGTGGGACCTGCACCTCGTGAAGCTCTCGGGCGACACGTTGGTGGTGGCGCACGCCGACTCGGTCTACGCGTTCCCGCTGATGGACCTGGACGAGCTGCGGCTGGTGCACAAGTCGGAGCGGCGGCAGAACGCCGAGCCAGGTCGCTACGACGGCGTGCTGGCCGGCGCGGACGACGAGGTCCATCGCCTGACCTTGTACGACCTGGCGGAGCGGCGCCAGATCGTCCAGCAGGTATTCGAAGAGCACCCGCCCCATGGAAGCCCGTAACGTGGTTCCCCCTCTCCCGAAGGGAGAGGGGGACAGGGGGTGAGGACTTCTCCCCCGAAGCGAGAGGGAGTCAGGGGTGAGGACCTCGGAAAGGGGTCAGGACGTGACGACTCGCCGCATCCTGCTCGTCGACGCCGACGCCTTCTACGTCTCCGTTGCGCGTGTTGTGGATCCGCAGGGAGCTGGCAAGGCCCGCCTCTTGATCGTGGGCGGCTCGGCCGAGCGGCGTGGTGTCGTGATGTCGGCGTCGTACGAGGCGCGGGCCTATGGCGTTCGCTCCGCGATGCCCATGGCGCGCGCGCTGCGCCTCTGCCCCGGAGCCACGGTGGCACCGGTGCCGTGGGAGGCGTGTGGGGAAAAGAGTCGTGCCATCAGGGAGGTGCTGCGGCGCTTCACACCCACCGTGGAGCAGGCCTCGAGCGACGAGTTCTACGTCGACATGACCGGCACCGAGGGCCTCTACCGGGGTGAGCCCCTCGGCGGCATCGCATCACGCATGCGGGACGACGTCTTGAACGAGACCGCGCTCACCGTCTCGATCGGCGGCGGGACGTCGAAGCTCGTCGCCAAGCTCGCGGCCGGCCTCGCCAAGCCCCAGCCCGGCACGGGGGCCACAGGCGTCCACATCGTGGCCCCAGAGACCGAGGTCGAGTTCATGCGGCAGTTCGCGCTCGCCGACATCCCGTTCATAGGCCCCAAGTCGCAGGAGCGGCTCGCGAAGCTTGGCCTCCGAGGGGTGGAGGATGTGCTGCGGCACGATCGCGAGACGCTGGTGCGCTGGCTGGGCGAGCGCGAGGGAAAGTGGCTCTACGACCGCGTCCGTGGGATCGATGAGGGACTCGTCGAGCCCAACCGCGAAGCCAAGTCCGTCAGCCGGGACGAGACGTTTGCGACGGACATCGCGCAGGACGAACCGCTCGAGGCGAAGCTCCTCGCCCTCGCCGACCGCGCCGCCGCGGACATCCGCGAAAGCGGGCTCCTTGCCCGGACGGTCACCGTCAAGCTGCGCGACGCGGACTTCACCACGCGCCAGGCGAGCCGCACCCTTCCCGAACCGGTGCAGTCCGACCGCGCGGTTTACTCCGTGGCGCGGGAGCTGCTCGCGCGGCTCCGCCGAGCGCGCCGCGTCCCGGCCCGATTGCTCGGCGTCTCGCTATCACAGCTCGTGCGCCCCGACGCCGCAGAGCAGTTGTCCCTGCTCGGGCCCGCGACGACGGGCATCGAGACCGAGCGGGACCGGGTGATCGCTCGCGTGATGGACGAGGTCCGGGAGAAATTTGGGGATGACAAGCTGGCGCGGGGGAGGACCCTCGAAGAATAAAAGGCGTCACATGTCACACGTCCCACGCCGCACGTGGGACGTGTGACGTGCAACGTGTGACGTGTCCTCACATCGCGCCGAGCGTCGCGGCTGCCTTCGTGACGTCCCGCGGCTTCACCCAAAAGATCGCTCCATAGCGGCCCATCCCGGCGCAGACTGCGCTGATGGCGGTGACATTGATTTTCGCCGCGCCGAGCTTCCCCAACAGGCCGGCGAGGGCACCGACGCGGTCCTCCCCCTCGATCAGGAACGCCGTCTTTGGCTTGGACAACTTTATCTTTGCGGCCTTCGCGGCGGCGGTGAGCGCGCTCTCGTCCGACGGGACGAAATCCACTTGCGTCTTGCGCGCGCTAGGGAACGCATGCACCGCCGTCAGGTTCACCCCTGCGGTCCTCAGCACTTCCAAGAGCCGGCTCCCCTCGCCCGGCTTGTCGGACGTGGTGGTGTAGTAGTAGCTCACCTTCCGGATCATGTCGGCCATACAGGCCTCCTCGCTGTGGTCGCCCCGTGACTGCCGGCATGACAATGGCCCGTGGAGTGCGGTCCGGCAAGTTCGACGCCCGTGGCCTTGAAGCCCATTTCGGGAGGCCCTCCGAGGCCCTTCCATAGTTCCCCCTCTCCCGAAGGGAGAGGGGGCCAGGGGGGTGAGGACCATTTTCGTGAAACGGGGATCAGGAGGTCAGGACCATTGCACAGCGAGGGGGCCAGGGAGTGGGGACCATGTCAGGATGGAGCCGGGGTCACGGCGGGCTATCTCACGTAGAATGAGGTCCTTCCAAGCTGGCGCTGCCGCTCGAACCACACCACCACCGCTCCCCCGCCCGCCGCCGCCGAGAATGCCCGCCGCAGGTCGTCCGCGGTGTCGATCCGGGTGCGGTTGATCTGGAGAACCACGTCCCCCGACTGCAAACCCGTCGCCTGCTGCATCTCCTCGGAGATGTCGTGGATCAGTGCCCCGTGATCGGCCTGAATGTTCCGTTCCGCTCGGACCGCCGGCGTCATGGTGATCGCCTTCATCCCGCCGAGGATCGACACCTTCTCGGCGAGCGTCGTCGGGAGATCGCTCACGGGGACCCGGGCCGTCCGTGACTGCCCGCCGTGCCGGTACGAGAGGACGAGCGTGTCGCCCGGTCCCGTATCGAGCAGCACCGCTTCCCAATCGAGGAATGTGCGGAGCCTGTGACCCCTGGCGCCGAGCAGCACGTCGCCCGTGGCGATCCCGGCGCGGGCCGCGGGCCCTCCCGGCGCGATTTCGGTGACCCGCAGGCCGCCGGCCCGCTTCCAGCCGCGCAGGTCTTGCGCGTCGACATCGAGCCCGACCCACGCCCGGCGCACGGTGCCAAAGCGCCGTAACTCGTCCGCCACGCGCAGCGCACGCTCGATCGGGATCGCGAACCCGACGCCGACCGAGCCTCCGGTCGTGGTGAAGATGTTGCTGTTCACGCCCACCACTTCCCCCAAAGCGTTCGCGAGTGGGCCGCCCGAGTTTCCCGGGTTGATTGCGGCGTCGGTCTGGATCATCCCGACATAAACGCCGGCCTGCCCCTCGGAGGGCACGAGGTTCCGGCCCACGGCGCTCACCACGCCGGCCGTGACGGAAGGCTCGCTGTTACCGAGCAGGTAGGCGAACGGGTTGCCGATCGCCACCACCCACTCGCCGGTCATGAGGTCCGTGCTCTTCCCGATCGGCGCTGTAGGGAGGTTGGATCCATCGATCTTGAGGACGGCGATGTCGGTCAGCGGGTCTTCACCCAGCATCTTGGCCGGGAAGTCCCGGCCCTCGCGCGTGGTGACGACGATCTGCTCGGCGCCTTGCGTGACGTGCTGATTCGTGATGACGACGCCGTCGGGCGAGATGATGAACCCCGAGCCGTACCCTTCGACGGTCTGCTCGTAGCCGCGCGGCATGAAGAAGAGATCGAAGGGATCGGCGGCGGTTTGCCGTTCGCGCCGCAGCACGTTCACGCTCACGACGGCGGGGGCGACCCGGGCCGCGGCGGTGACGATCGCCGTCTGGCGGGAACGGACGAGGTCCTGGGCCTGGACCAGCGGTCCGGTAGGGCCGAGCGCCGCCGCGGCCCCCACGATGAGGAGCGGGCGCATGTGGCAATTCTACTACACGCTTGACGTCCCCGCCGCGCGCGCGTACATCACCCATTGGACCGGGGAGCGTTCCCGACCCAACACCCTACGCCCACTCTTCGTACTTGCGGTGTCCCCATGTGCAACCACCGAAGGAGCCGTCAATGCGCCCTCGTCTCGTCCCGCTGACTGTGTCGCGGCCTGCCCTTGCCAGCCTTGCCGCCCTTGCCGCCTTTGTGACCATGCCTGCTGTTGCTCAGCGGCGGAAGAATCCCGACGTGACGCCGCCCGCCGCGGCGCCTGTGGCGGACTCCCTCAACAATTTCAAGTTCCGGAATCTCGGACCCGCCGTGGCGGGCGGGCGGGTGGCGGCGGTCGTGGGCGTTCCCGGCCAACCGAACATCTACTACATCGGCGCCGGGGCCGGCGGCGTCTGGAAAACGACCGACGGCGGTAACTCCTGGGACGCGGTCTTCAAGGACCAGCCCACCGCATCGATCGGCGCCATCGCCCTGGCGCCGTCCAACCCGAATCTCGTCTGGGTCGGCACGGGCGAGGGCAATCCCCGCAACGACGTCGTGGACGGACGGGGCGTATTCTTTTCTCCCGACGCCGGCAAGACCTGGCGGTTCGCCGGGCTCGGCGACGTAGGGCAGATATCGCGCATCGTGGTCGATCCCGCCAACCCGGACGTCGTGTTCGTCGGCGCCCTCGGTCACGTCTGGGCGCCGAACTCCGAGCGCGGGGTGTTCCGCACCGCAGACGGCGGCAAGTCGTGGCAGAAGGTGCTGTTCGTGAACGACACGACCGGGGTCTCGGACCTCGTCATGGTTCCGGGGAATCCGCGCGTGCTGTTCGCGGGGATGTGGCAGTTCGTGCGTCGCCCGTGGGAGCTCACCTCGGGAGGTCCGGGAGGCGGGATCTACCGCTCCAAGGACGGCGGTCTCACCTGGGAGCGGCTGAGCGAAGGATTACCCACCGGGCTCACGGGCCGCATCGCCCTCGCGGTCGGGCCTACGAACCCGAGCCACGTCTACGCCCTGATCGAATCGAAGCAGGGGATGCTGTGGGACTCGAAGGATCAGGGAGACCACTGGGCCAAGGTCTCCGATTCGCACGCGCTGAGCGAGCGGCCCTTCTACTTCTCGTTGATGCACGTCTCGCCCGTCGACGACCGCAAGGTGTTCTTCTCCTCCTACCTGCTGCTCCGGTCCGACGACGGCGGCAAGACGACGACCCCGATCGACCGCGGCGTGCACGTGGATCACCACGCCCTGTGGATCGATCCCCAGGACGCCGACCGGATGATCCAGGGGAATGACGGCGGCGTGTACGTCACGATCGACGGCGCGAAGAGCTGGCGCTATCTCAACAATCTGCCGATCGAGCAGTTCTACATGGTCGCCGCCGACAACAACAACCCGTACATGCTCTGCGGCGGCCTTCAGGACAACAACGCGTGGTGCGGGAC
>DATDFP010000200.1:0-5185 GCA_036522535.1 Gemmatimonadales bacterium | reverse complement strand
TGGAATCGGCGACGAACAAAATCTGATGCGGCCCCACCTCCTGGGCGGCCTGCAGGCGCCGCGGGCCGTCACCGTGCGGCCGCGTGCCGAGGCGCGAGAGACCGTGGCCGTCGTCCCGGTGCGGCGGGGACGCGAGACCGCGGGGGCGTTCGTCGTAGACTCGATCGGGCCGCTCGGGCTCGGTCGGCGCCGCCAGACCATGTCGCTACCGTGGGACGTCGCGGTGTACCCGCCGCTCGTCTCGATGCGGCTGCGGGCGTCGGTCAGCCAGGCGAGGCGGCGCCGCGAACAGGGCCTCCGGCCCATCCGGCAGCTCGGCGAGGGGCGGCTGTTCGAGTCGCTGCGCGAGTGGGTCCCCGGGGACGATCTCCGCCACATCGACTGGAAAGCCACCGCCAAGCGTCGCAAGGTGATCACGCGGCAATACGAGGCCGAGCGGCGCCAGCAGGTGCTGCTGGTGCTGGACACGGGCCGGCTGCTCACAGCGGAGATCGCCGGGGTCTCGCGGCTCGACTACGTCGTCCAGGCGGCGCTCGAGCTCGCCTACGCGGCCGTGCAGCAGGACGACAACGTGGGCGTCATGACCTTCGCCGACGGCGTGCGGCACTTCGTCGCGCCGCAGCGCGGCCGGCTCGGCCTGAAGCGAGTGCTCGATGTCCTTACGCTGGTGGAGCCGAAACTCGTCGAGCCCGATTACCCGGGCGCGTTCCGCTATCTCGCCGCGCGCAACCGCAAGCGTGCCCTCACCGTGCTGTTCACGGACGTGATCGACCGGTTCGCCTCGGACGCCCTGGTCGCCAACGTGGCGTCACTGCGGCCCCGCCATCTGCCGCTCGCCGTTACGCTGCGCAACTCCGAGCTCGACGCCCTCGCCGGCCTACGGCCCACGGCGGTGCGCGACGCGTTTCGTAAGGCGGCCGCCGAGGAGCTGCTGCACGCGCGGGAAGAGGCGCTCGGCCACATGCGGCGCGCGGGCGTGATCGTGCTGGACGTCCCGCCCGAGCGGGCGGCCCAAGCGGTGGTCGCCCGGTACCTGGAGCTCAAACGCCGGGGGCGGCTGTAAACCTAAAGGGGCTTAGAGGCACAGAGGCACAGAGGCTCAAGGCCACGTTCGACCCCCCCTTAGCCCCTTAGCCCCTTAGCCTCCTAGTATTTCCCCGCGTAGACGATCGGATCGCCCGAGGCGTCCTTGCTGTTCTTCGACACACCGCCGTTGTCGAGCTTCATCTGAGCCTCGACCTGGGAGGGCGTGGCGGTGGGGTGGGTCGAGAGATAGAGCGCGGCCGTGCCCGTGGCGTGGGGCGACGCCATCGAGGTGCCCGAGAGCGTGGCGTAGCCGCCGCCCTTGTAGGTGGACAGGATGCTCACGCCGGGCGCCGCCATGTCCACGCAGGGGCCGAAATTCGAGAACGAGGCCTCGTTGTCGCCCTGGTCAATGGCGCTGAGCGTGATGATGCCGTTGTTGGTGCCGGCGCCAGCGCGCGCGGGCGAGGATTGGCAGGCATCCGCCCCGCTGTTCCCTGCGGCAACGCCATAGACGACGCCGGTCGCAACCGAGCTGCGAACGGCGTCGTCCAGCGCTTGGCTCACGCCCCCGCCCAGGCTCATGTTCGCAACGGCGGGCTTGATCGCGTTCTTCGTCACCCAGTCGATGCCGGCGATCACGCCGCTCGTGGTGCCGCTGCCGCCGCAGCCCAACACCTTCACGCCGTGGAGCGGCGCGCCCGGGACCACGCCGACCACGCCTTGCGTGTTGTCCTTGGCCGCCACCGTGCCCGACACGTGCGTGCCGTGCCCGTTGCAGTCTTTGTTGACGCCGCCCGCGAAGTTCACGTGCTGCACCACGTTGAGGTCGGGGTGACCGGTATCGATGCCGGTGTCGATGATGTAGACGTTGACGTTCGTCACCGAGCCCGAGCCGTTGCCCGCGTGCGTCGACGAGATGTCGGCGTCGATCCGGTCGATGCCCCAGGGAAGGGTCTGCCCGACGGCGCGCATCTCCTGGTCGGGCTCGATGAATTTCACGCGCTCGTCCGCGCCGAGCTGCGCCACGGCTTGCTCGGGGAGCAGCGCGGCGAAGCCGTGCAGGGCTTTCTCGTACACGAAGTCGGGCGCGGACCCGTGGGCCTGCGCCAGCGCGCGGGCGAGCCCCGGGACGTCGCGCACGTCGTCTCGGAAAACCACGATATAGCGCTGGACGGCGGAGGCGCCGACGGCAAAGGAGGGGGATGTCGGCGCGGACCCGCGCTCGCTGACGCAGGCGGCCGCCGCCAGGATGAACAGGCTGGCGGTGAGATGGCGGTAGCTCATATGAGACGATTCCGACTTAGGGGTATGATCCTGTTCAGTGTCGCAAAAAGCGAACCGGATTGCTGGAAGGGGGTTCGAATCCGGTTCCGGCCCGTTCCCGGCTCCTGTGTTACGCCGCTCGTTACCTCGGCCTCCATCCCCGGACGGCCGATGCCAGCCTCGTGGTAGGGTCGCAACAGGCTGTGAGCGGAACCCAGCACGCCCGCAGACGTAAATCCGTCCCTATGAAAGCGCCGAGACATCGCGAGTCCCGTATTTCAGCGGGAACGGCCTCTTGATCATCGTCTTCGACGAGTCGAGCGGCGACCACACCGAGGGCGGGGGACGGGTCCCGTGGGTCGAAGTGAGTCCGAAGTCGAAGCGAGGGTATCACTCCGCGGTGCTGTACCGGCACGAGAGCACGTTGCGCTTGATCGTAGAGGGCCTCGGTCTCAGCCGCTTTCCGGGGGCGGCGGCGACGGCGCAGAACATGGCGGAGTTCTTTGTCACTCCGTAGTGATCACGTCGCCTTAATGACTCCTCAACTCCTCCCGGCCCTGCCGGTTGCCGAGATCGCGCATAGCCGCCAGAATTGAGTCGCCCTAATGGATTATCTATGACGCGTCCTGATTCCGCGCCCCCGTTCATCGCTACGCTCAACGGCCCCTGGCACAAGCGCGCCCTGCGCATCTTCATGGTCGTCGTGCTCGCGCACCTGGCGGAGCACCTCGTCCAGGCGTTCCAGGTGTACGCGCTCCACTGGCCGGTCCACGCCGCGCGCGGGGTGTTGGGACAATGGTTCCCCTGGCTCGTGCACTCCGAAGTCCTGCACTATGGCTACGCCGTGATCATGCTGGCGGGGATATGGCTCCTCCTGCCCGGCTTCTCGGGCCGATCGCGCCACTGGTGGATGGCCGCGCTGGTGATTCAGTTCTGGCATCACATGGAGCACGCGCTGCTCCAGGGGCAGGTCATCGCGGGCCGGAATCTGTTCGGATCGCCGGTCCCGGTCAGCATCGTCCAGCTGTGGATCCCGCGGGTGGAGCTCCACCTGTTGTACAACTCGCTCGTGTTCGTGCCCATGGTCGTGGCGATGTACTTCCATCTGTTCCCGACGGAGTCCGAGCGCGAGGCGGTGCGATGCGGCTGCGCGCTCCACCCCGGAACGGTGGCGGCCTGAGCGAGCTCCGTCGCTACCAGCTACCCCTCTCTCCCAGCGTTCGGATGACACTGCTCAGGCGCGCGGCAGCGTTGCGCCAGTTACGCTGAACGGCACGTCGCGCGCCCTCGGCGCTGCCGGCGTCGATCTCTTCGATGATCCGCCCGTGCTCCACCACTGACTGCGCGATTTCGTCCACGAGCGCGCTGGTGTAGAGCCGCACGTAGCGCTCCGCCTGCGGCTTGATCGCGTTGTGGAGCGCGAGCAGGCGGGGCCCCGCTCCGGCCTCGACGTAGCTCTGGTGGAAGCTCGTGTCCAGATGAAAGATGCGCATGGGATCGGGACGCGTGGCGGCGGCTGCTTGCCTGAGCCCGCCGTTCAGCTCGCGCATCGTGAGGACCAATTCCCTGCGGGCCGGGCGCGCGAGGGCGGTGGCCTCTTGCGCCGCGAGCCCCTCGATCGCGCCGATGATCGCGAACAGGTCGCGAGCGTCGTCCTGCGTGAGCGGCGCGACGGTGAGGCGCGGTTCGTTGCCGCGGCCGACGCCGGCGATGTAGCCTTCTTGCTGCAGGCGGTGGAGCGCGCTCCGCACGGGCGTCCGGCTCACACCGAGCCGCTCCGCGATGTCGCTCTCGATGATGCGGGACCCGGGGGCCAGCCGCCCTGACACGATGAGCTCCCGGAGCTGACGATAGGCTCGCGGGATGCGGTCGCCACGCATGCCCTTCCGCGCTTCCGTGGACGGCCTGGCGCTCGGCCTGGGTTTCGCCGCCCTGGAATGCCTCACGGAGCCAGTCGATAGTGGCCGCGCGCCATCAGGTCACGGCTTGGATAGGCGCATCATGACACAGGCGCTCGAGCGCACGAGCCGTCAGCATCCCGGGTTGGCGTCCGACGGGATGTTCGGGTTGTTGAACCGCTCCTTGTCGGGGAGCGGGAACCGCGTGACGGATCCGTAGAAGCCCCCCTTGGGGTTCGTGGCGTCCACCGGATACGGCGTGCCGCTCGCCGGGAAGAACGGGAGGTTGAACCGGTTCACATCGCCGAGGTGGTGTCCATCCAGGAAAAGCACGGCCTCGCGCTCGCGAATGATTTGCTGCTTGATGCTGTCCGGATCGGTGCTCCTGAACGGAGGCAGGCCGACGGCGGCGTGCAGCGCGTTGATGATGTCTACCGCCGTCTGTCCACCCACGATCTCGGCGACGATCAGCTGGGCCTCGGCCCCGGTGGCCATGGGGATGGGCGCGCCGATGCTCTGGTACTTGAGCTGGACCCACTGCCCCGGCCGGTTGTCGAACATCCGCGTTGCCGAATCGAACCTCACGGCGACCCGGGGATCGGGCACGCTGTCCAGCTTGCTCGGATCGATCGTGTCCGCGAACACGTACATGAACTGCCGGTACGGCACCGCTATGGTATTGAACGGACTTTTGTTGATCTGTTGGTAGACGTAGTTCTCGCGGCGCGATGAGGTGGCGGAGTACGTAGCATCGTATTCGAAGCTCGCGGGCACGAGCTGGGCGTCCGCCAGCGCGCCGGTCGAGTCCCCCAGGTCCAGTCGCGTGCGGGCGCGCCCGACCAACCCCAGGTTGAGAAGGGCGGAGCTGGCGGCCGTGGTGGCCTCGGCGATGGCGGTCGAGAACCTGGCCTCCGCCGAATCCAGGAGCTGGTTCGGCAAGAGCTGCGGGCTCAAGTCAATCGCCGCCGAGCAAAACCCCTCCCCCAGCAGCACCAAGC
>DATDFP010000199.1:0-5912 GCA_036522535.1 Gemmatimonadales bacterium | reverse complement strand
CGTCGGCTCGGATGCCCCGCTGGTACAGCGGCTGCTGCATGGGCTGGGAGACGGCTTCGTGCTGGAAAGGCTCGATCGCCTCTCCCGGGACGAGCTGTTCGCGTGCGACGCGGGCGTCACCACCGCCCAGTGGGGGATCGCCGAGACGGGCACGCTCGTGCTGGAGTCGGCGCGCGAGAAGAGCCGGCTCCTGTCGCTCGTTCCACCGACCCACGTGGTGCTGCTCTCCGCCGGTTGCATCTGCGAGTCCCTGGAGGAGGCGCTGGCCCGCGTGAGCGTCGCCAGCCACGCGATCACGTTCATCACCGGTCCCTCGCGCACCTCCGACATCGAGCTGACCCCTGTGGTGGGGGTGCACGGCCCGCAGACGCTTCACGTGCTCCTGCTGGAGGAGGCATGAAGAGCAAGGCGCTCTCCATTCTGTTCGCCGCCCCATTCATCTACGGTGGGTGCGGCGGGTCGGGCTCGCGGTCGCGCGGTCCCCAAGCCGGGGCGGCACGATCGCTCACGATCGCGGTGATCCCGAAGGGCACGACGCACGAATTCTGGAAGAGCATCCACGCCGGCGCCGTCCAGGCAGCGCGCGAGCTCTCGACCGAAGGGGCTCCGGTCACGATCATCTGGAAAGGGCCGCTTCGCGAAGACGACCGCGAGCAGCAGATCCAGGTGGTGGAAGGCTTTCTGAGCCAGGGCGTGCAGGGGATCGTGCTCGCGCCGCTGGACGATCGCGCGCTGGCGCGCCCGGTTGAAGAGGCCCGACGCGCCGGAGTCCCGACGGTGATCATCGACTCCCGCCTCGAGTCGGACGCCGTCGTCAGCTTCGTGGCCACCGACAACCACAAGGGCGGCCAGTTGGGCGCTCGCCGCCTGGGCGAGCTACTCGGCGGCAAGGGCAAGGTTTTGCTGTTGCGTTATGCCGAGGGATCGGCCAGCACGACCGAGCGGGAGCGGGGGTTTCTCGAGGTGCTTCGCTCCGCGTACCCGGGCATCGAGCTCGTGTCGGCCGACCAATACGCGGGACCCACGCGAGAGACGGCCAAACGAGCCTCGGAGAACCTGCTCAACCGCTACGG
Organism: Gemmatimonadales bacterium; assembly: GCA_036522535.1. Taxonomy (GTDB): domain Bacteria; phylum Gemmatimonadota; class Gemmatimonadetes; order Gemmatimonadales; family GWC2-71-9; genus AG12. The sequence continues at coordinate 4,839 of DATDFP010000199.1, read as the reverse complement.
CGGCGAGCTGCAGGGGATCTTCACCCCCAACGAGTCCTCGACGGTCGGGATGCTGCTCGCGTTACAGGATATCGGCCTGGCCGGCAAGGTCAGGTTCGTCGGCTTCGATGCCAGCCCGATCCTGGTCGCCGCGATCCGCGCCCGTCAGCTCGACGGGGTCGTGGTCCAGAACCCGATGCGCATGGGTTACCTCGGTGTCAAGACGATGGTCGAGCATCTGCGCGGGAAGCCCGTGGAGCCGCTCGTCGACACGGGGGTCATGCTCGTCACGGCGGCAAATCTCGATTCCGCCGACACGCAGGCGCTCGTCAACCCACCGATCGCCCGTTATCTCACCGAGCAATGAGCGGGGACCCGGGCGAGCGGTTGCTCCAGATCCGCGATCTGGCGAAGCGTTTCGGTCCGACGGTGGCCCTGGACGGCGTCGATCTCGAGGTCCGGGCCGGCGACGTACACGCCCTGGTTGGAGAAAACGGCGCCGGCAAGAGCACGCTCATGAACATCGTGGCCGGCGCCCTGCGTCCCGATCGCGGCGAGATGGCCGTGGACGCTCGGCCGTACGCCCCGCGATCCCCGCTCGAGGCGCGGCGGCGTGGCGTCGCGCTCATCCATCAAGAGCTCTCGCTGTGCCCGCACCTCTCGGTGGCCGAGAACATCCTGCTCGGCGTCGAGCCGTCGCGCTGGGGCTGGCTCGATGCGGCGGCGGCCCGCCGGCGGGCGCTCGCCCTACTGGAAAACTTCGCCCATCCGGACCTCGACCCCGACGCCCGCCTGGGCGCGCTGCCCCTCGCCGCGCGTCAGGTGGTCGAGATCTGCCGCGCCCTGGCGGCGGAGGCGCGCATCCTCCTGATGGACGAGCCGACGAGCAGCTTCCAGCACGAGGAGATCGATCGCCTGTTCGTCTTGATCCGGCGACTGGCAGCGCAGGGGATCGGCGTGATCTACATCAGTCATTTCCTCGAGGAAGTGCGGGAGATCGCGGACCGATACACGGTCCTGCGTGACGGCCAGAGCGTCGACGGCGGCGACATCGCGGGGACGAGCGCCGGCCACCTGATCGCCCAGATGGTGGGTCGGCCCGTTACAGGGCTCTTTCCCGAGCGCGCGCGGGGGAGCGGGGGGAGCGAGGGGAGCGAGGGCAGGGGTGAGGTAGTCCTCGCGGTGGAGGACGTCGCCGCTCCGCCCGCGCTCAAGCACGCGAGCTTTGAGCTCCGGCGCGGGGAAATCCTGGGACTGGCCGGGCTCGCGGGCTCGGGCCGGACCGAGCTGGTGCGCGCGCTGTTCGGGCTCGAGCCGGCGGTCTCGGGGCGGATTGCGCTCCGCGGCCGGACACTAGGCGTGCGCGGCGCGAGCCCGGCGCAGCGTATCGCAGAGGGATTTGGGTACGTGAGCGAAGACCGCCAGCGCGAGGGACTCGCGCTGGGGCTCTCCATCGCCGACAACCTCACCGCCACTCGGTTCTCAGCCTGCGCGAGGGCGTGGGGATGGCTTGACCTGGCGCGGCAGCGCGCGGCTACCCGCTCGTGGATGGAGGCGCTCCGCATGCGGGCCGCCGCGCCGACGCAACCGGTGCGCGCGCTCTCGGGGGGCAATCAACAGAAGCTGGCGCTCGGCAGGCTCCTATACCAGGACGCGGAGGTGCTCCTCTTGGACGAGCCCACCCGGGGGATCGATATCGGCAGCCGCGCGCAGATCTATGAGACCATCGCGGGCTCCGCCGCCCAGGGGAAGGCGGTGCTTCTGGTGAGCTCGTACCTGCCCGAGTTGTTCGGGCTGTCTCACCGGCTTGCCGTCATGAGCCGGGGACGGCTGTCCCCAGCGCGCCCGATCGACGAGTGGACCCCGGAAGCCGTCCTGGCGACGGCGATCGGGGAGCCTGCGTCATGAGGCTCATCACGCCATAGCGGCGCCGCAACACCGCCAGAAATCGCCAAAGCACTCCCGTTGCGCACGCGCAACGCCGGGAGATCGCGTTCTCGCGCGGGGGTTCGGTGTGAGACTTGCGCGCGTCGCGTCCGATTGGCACGATTTCGCACGCGATCGTATCGGTTCCGGTACCCCCGCCTCGGAGAGAACGCAATGCGCCCTATCTCCAGTCGAGTCCCGCTGCTGATCGTCCGCTTCATCGCGATTCTCGGAGCCACCGCACCCCCCGTCGCGGCGCAAGGCGGCGGCTCGATTCGAGGAACGGTCGTCTCGAAGGACGACCGCCGTCCGATCCCGGGCGCCCAGGTATTCGTGGTGGGCGCCAATCGAGTGTCCCTGACGAACGAGAACGGCGAGTACGTCGTCGCCGACGTTGGCTCCGGCACGTACGAGCTACGGGTGCGGCTGATCGGGTTCGGCGAAGGAACGGACACCGTAACGGTCACGACAGGCCAGGTCGTGACCGCCGACTTCGCGCTCGAGCGGAAGGTGTTGCCCCTCGATGCGGTGACGGTCACCGCCCTCGGGATCGAGCGGACGAAGCGGGAGACGCCGTACGCGATGACCGAAGTGAAGGCGGAACAGGTGACGCAGGCGAGCCCGCCGACCGTGCAGTCCGCGCTGTACGGCGAGGTGCCCGGCCTCAAGATCCAGCAGAACAGCTCCGGCCCCACCGGCGGCACGAACCTCACGATCCGGGGCATCAAGTCCATCACCGGGAGCAACCGCCCGCTGATCGTGGTCGACGGCATCCCGATCCGCGACGAGAACTCGGGCTACAGCGACGTTCAGTGGGTGTACGATCGGGACCTGGGCACCGGGATCAACGACATCAACCCGAACGACGTCGCGTCGATCAATGTGCTCAAGGGAGCGAGCGCGGCCGCGCTGTATGGCTCCCAGGCCGCGAACGGCGTCATCCTGATCACCACCAAGCGAGGCGCGAAGCACGACGGGATGGGGATGGATTTCAGCTCGTCGTCCCTATTCGACAACGTGGCCTTCCTGCCCGAGTTCCAGAACGAGTACGGAGCGGGAATCAACGGCCTGATCCTGCGGAGCAAGCCGAACAACGGGGAGTTCATGATCGACTCGGCGGGCACCCCGATGCTCGCCTCGGGACCGGGCACCGGAGCCGCGCACAGCTGGGGTCCGCCGATGAAAGGACAGATGATCAAGTGGTGGGACGGGCAAATGCGCCCGTTCACGCCGCAACCGGACAACTACAGGGATCTGTATCAGGCGGGGCACACCCTCGAGAACAGCGTGACGTTCTCCAACGCCACCGACCGGACTCGCTATCGGTTCGGCTTTACGCGGAACGACTGGACGGGGACGTTCCCCGGGTCGCGGCAGGCGCGGAACACGCTGAGCGTCACCGGCGACGTGCAGCTGTCCGACAGGCTGCGGGCCGACCTGGCGTTCAACTACTACGACCGGGCACTCACGAACCCGCCGCCCAGGGTGTACGTCGCCTTTTCCTTCCCCCGTTCGCTCAAGACGGACCTGCTCAAGGAGGACTACAAGACCGGCGCCGGCTATCTGGCGACGCAGCAAGTCTACCCGCGGCTGCACGCCTCCGAGGCCGACATGATGAGGCAGATCTTCTGGACGGGGCTCGAAGATCGCTACGAGTCGGCGGAGGACCGGCTGGTCGGGTCGCTGAGGCTCAACTACGCCCTGGCGGACTGGCTCAGCCTTCGCTTGCAGGGGGGCACCGACTACACCGACAACACCATCGAAAACGACCAGCGGACCACACAGCCGGCCAGCGCGGGACCGTCCGGCGGCTACGAGGTGCGGCGGCGGCAGGATCGCGTCCTGTACGGCGATGCGCTGTTGAGCGCCCGGCGCACCCTGACGCCCTCGCTGGGGCTGAACGTCCAGGTCGGCGCCGCCACCACGCGGAACCGTTCGGGTGAGACGGCCGTGTGGACCAACGGCGGGCTCGTGACCGAGAACTGGTTCAGCATCAACAACTCGAAGGACACCCCGGGGCGGTCCGCGGGCCGTGGGGAGGACCGCACCGACGGCGTGTTCGGCAGCGCGACCCTTTCCTATCGCGATTATCTCTACCTGACTGCGACGGGGCGCAACGATTGGACTTCGACGCTCCCGCCCGGGAGCAACTCCTACTTCTACCCGTCGGTGGGAGCGAGCTTCGTCTTCAGCGACGCGTTCCGGCTCCCCGCCCAGATCTCCTCGGCGAAGGCCCGCGTGAACTACGCGCAGGTGGGGCGCGGCGCCCCGCGGTATCTGGCCAACAACGTCTACAGCTTCGGCACCTGGGACGGCGGCGTCACGCTGAACAGCTTCTCGACCACCGTCCCACCGCTCGCCCTGAAGCCGGAGCGCAAGTACGAGACGGAAGTCGGCCTCGAGATGGGGTTCTTCGGCGAGCGGTGGCAAGTCGACGGCTCGTTCTACCATCAGCGCAACGTGGATCAGATCATCCCGCTCGCGATCGCAGCCAGCTCCGGCGCGACGAATATCGTCGTGAACGCCGGCGTGATGACGAACACCGGGCAGGAGCTCCAGCTCATCGGCTCCCCCATCCGCGCGGGCCAGTTCGAATGGAGCGCCCTGTTCAACTTCGCCAGGAACCGGAACGAGGTGCGCAGCCTGGCGGTCGGGCTGCAGTCCCTCGTGCTCCAGAATTTCGAGGACAACCTGTTCATCGAGGCGCGGCCGGGCCGCCCGTTCGGCGAGATCTATGGCTACGACTTCCGGCGCGCGCCCGATGGCCAGAAGATCGTGGATCCAAACGGCTTCTACGCGAAGAGCGACACCCTGAGCCTCGTCGGCAACATCATGCCGAGCTGGCTCGGCGGGCTGGGCAGCACCTTCCGCTACAAGGGCGTCTCGCTCTCGCTGCTGTTCGACGTTCGCATGGGCGGTCAGTTCGCCAGCATG
>DATDFP010000198.1:0-3638 GCA_036522535.1 Gemmatimonadales bacterium | reverse complement strand
GGAAAAGGTGATCTTCTCACTCTCGCAGATGGGCGGCGCGGAGAACATGCGCTGGATGATGGACATCGCTCTCAACGAGCGCGAGCCGATCGAGCAGCGCAAGAAGGCGCTGTTCTGGGCCGGCCAGAGCGGCGCCGATCTGGAGCAGCTCACGGCGCTGTACGACCGGATCCAGAGCACCGAAATGAAAGAGCAGTTGATCTTCGTGTATTCGCAGCGCCACGAGTCCCAGGCGCTCGACGCCTTGATCAGGATCGCGAGAACGGAGAAGGACAAGGACCTCCGTAAGAAGGCGATCTTCTGGCTCGGTCAATCGCACGACCCGCGCGCCGCACAGGTCCTGCTGGAGATCATCAACCAGTGATCGGGTCGCTGCCCCTCGTTCTCGCGCTTGCGCTCCCCCTGCCCCTCATTCAGGGAGGGCTGGCCGATCGCGTGGGTGCCGCGCCGGACGGCGAAGTGCGGTTCCGCTACGCCACGCGGCCGGGCGTGTGCGGCAACGGCCGCAGCATCATCTCGCTCGAATGCGAAGACGGCTACTGCGGGCACCGCAAGGTCTCGTTCGACGGGTACGACGAGGACGGCGGCCCTTGCCCCTGCGAGGCCGGGCCCGCCCGCGTAGCGCTCCAGTTGCGCGGTGGCAAGGTCACCCACCTGCGGGCCTACGTGGGGGGTGACTGGCGCGACCGCAGCGGCGCGAACGTCACCGACCTCGGCACGGTCTCGAGCGTGATGGCAACCCGCTACCTCCTGCAGCTCGCCGCGGGCCCCGCCGCTCGAGTCGGCGGCGCCGCCGTCTTCGCCGCCGTCCTTGCGGACAGCGTCACGGTCTGGCCGGACCTGCTCCGCCTCGCCCGCAACACAGCCGTTCCCCACGAGACGCGGCGCTCCGCCGTGTTCTGGCTCGGCCAAGCCGCGGGCGACGCGGCGACGCGTGGACTCACCGACCTGGTGGATGACACGAGCGTCGCCGTCGAGGTAAAGGAGAGCGCCGTGTTCGCGCTGTCGCAGCGGCCCCGCGAAGAGGGTGTTCCCGCCTTGATCCGCATCGCGCGCACGCACCGCAACCCAGAGCTACGGCGCAAGGCGATCTTCTGGCTTGGCCAATCCGAGGACCCCCGGGCGCTCGCCCTGTTCGAGGAGTTGCTCACGAAAGACCGGTAAGAGGTGAGCGGTGAGAGGTGAGCGGGTACCCGACGGGGCGATTCGAAGTTGCGGCACGCCCCCGGGGCGGAACGGCCCACCGCTCACCGCTTACCGCTCACCGACCCCCGTATATTCTCCCCATGCCTTTCTGGACCCTGCGCCGCAAGTTCGCGGTCGGGACGCTCGCGCTGGTCCTTTTGGCGTTCGGCTGGGCGGCCATGGTGGTGGCGGTCGCCCTGGTCGCGACGCGCGATCAGGCGAGGACCGCCGACGCGATTGTGGTGCTGGGCGCGGCGCAATACAACGGCCGCCCGTCGCCGGTGTTCCGTGCCCGGCTCGACCACGCCGCGACGCTGTACCAGCGCGGCCTCGCGCCGCTGGTGCTGGTGACGGGCGGCATCGGCACCGGCGACACGCTCAGCGAATCGGACGTGGGGCGACGCTATCTCGTGAAGGAGGGCCTGCCCGAGACGGCCGTCACCGCGCTGCCGGCCGGCTCCAGCACATTCTCTTCGCTGGGCGGCGTCGCCCGCTGGTTCAAGGGCCGGGACAGCCGCCGCGTCCTCCTGGTGAGCGACGGGTTTCACATGCTGCGATTACAGATCCTCGCCACCCGGCTCGGGCTGGTCCCGTTCACATCGCCGGCGCCCAACTCCCCGATCCGCTCGAGTCCGCGGCGGAATGCCAGCTACCTTCTCGCCGAGGGGTTCAAGGTCCCCGTCACCTGGCTGTTCAACCGCTGAGGGTTCCATGCAACTCGCTACGCGCCGGCTCTATGCGGGCCGGGTCGTGCGGCTCGACGTCGATACCGTGCGCTTCCCCGACGGCTCCACGGGAGAGCTGGAGATGATCCGGCACCCGGGCGCCGCGGCCATCGTACCGTGCGCGTCGGATCCGCGCGGCGGGGACCCAGCCATTCTGATGCTGCGGCAGTTCCGCTACGCCGCGGGGGGAGTGCTGTGGGAGATCCCCGCCGGAACGCTCGCCCCTGGCGAATCTCCCGAGGCGTGCGCGCGGCGCGAGTTGCTCGAGGAGGCGGGAGTGACGGCCGAGAGGCTGGAACGTCTGACGTCGATCTACACCACCCCGGGGTTCACCGACGAGGTCATTCACCTCTTCATGGCGAGTGGCCTCGTGGCCGGCGCGACCATGCACGAGCGTGACGAGTTCATCGAGGTCGTCTCACGCCCGCTCTCCGAAGTCCTGACCGGCATCCGCGATGGCGAGATTCGTGACGCCAAGACCTGTGTGGCTATCCTTTATATGGCGCGGTTCACGTTGCGGGTGTAGTGCGCGGGTGTCACCCGGCGTGGACGCCGGTCGGGATTGGTGTCATGTGACCAGCGCGAGATCCGCCGTGGTCGTTAACTTAGAGGGAGCCGCTGCGACGGGTACGGTTCGTGCCGTATCTCTTATGAGGATAGAAGCGGCATGGATCGACGGGGTCCGCCCGCCTGAACGTTGCTGTTTGGAACAGCGGAGCACTCAATGAGAGCAACGCCGAGACCAACTTTCGACCGGAGCAGCCCCGCCGTGTCGGCGCCCCGGGCGCGCGAGCGCGAAGCGCTCCACGAGTTCGACGACGGCCGCCTGGTGCTCGAGCATCTGGCGGGCGATCCCCAAGCCTTCGGCACCCTTGTGGACCGTTATCAGACGCGGCTGCTGAACTTCATCAACCGGACGATCGGCGATCGCGAGCGGGCGGAGGATCTGGTCCAGGAAGTCTTCATCCGGGTGTTCCGTCATCTGCACCGCTTCGACCAGACCAAGAAGTTTTCCACCTGGATCTACACGATCGCCTCCAACCTGGCGAAGAACGAGCTGCGCAACCGCAGCCGCAATCCGCTGGTGCTGTTCCAGACGATCAAGAAGCACTGGGAGGCCGACCACCGGCCCCTCCAGTTCGAGGACACCACGGCTCGCCCGGACGACCTGTACCGCAAGCGGTACCTCAAGGAGGCGGTAGATCAGTGCGTAGCCCAACTGCCGAGCCACCACCGCACGGTGTTCGTGCTGCGGGAGTTGGAAGGGAAGAGCTACGCGGAGATCGCCGACATCACGGGGTGCAACCTGGGAACGGTCAAGAGCCGCCTGAACCGGGCCCGCAACAGCTTCGCCCAACTGATCGAGCCGTTGCTGGAGTAATCTGCCCCCCCCTGCCCCCCCCTCCGCCTTGGGCGCGGATGTAGGGGGGAGGGAGCGGGAACCCCGCCCGTTCCGCACGGTAGTACCTAGCCAACCATGCGCTGCGCCGAGTTTCTCGAGCGTTACACCGATTTCCGGGACGGGCTGATCACCGCCTCGTGCGAATTGCGGCGCTTCGAGCGCCATCTGGCGCGGTGTCGGGCCTGCCGCCGGTACGACACAGCCTTGCGGCAGGGGGTGCTGGCCCTGCAGGCGGCGGCGCCGATCGAGCCGTCGCCGGACTTCCGCCGGCGCCTCGAGGCGCGGCTCCGGCAGGAGCGCGGGCGTGGCGGGGTGAGCCCGCAGGT
>DATDFP010000197.1:0-4187 GCA_036522535.1 Gemmatimonadales bacterium | reverse complement strand
CAAGGGGGGACGCGCGCCGGCGCGAGGACTACGAGCGCCTCCTGTTGGAGGAGGGGCCCGACCGGTTGCTCGACCAGCCGGGACTGCTCGATGCCCTGCTCGCCATTCGTACCCTTATCGTGCCCTCGCCGCTGCTCTTCGCGTACGTAGCGGTTCGGCACACGCTGCTCGCCGCCGGCGTAATCGACCGGGACCTCGCCGACTACCTGGCGGCGCTGCTGCTCGAGTTCGGCGATCACGACCGCTCCACGCGCATCAGGCGACAGGACGACCACACCTACAGGTATCTCGTCGACATCGTGGGCGAGCTCACGGGCCTCGACGACACCGGCGAGCGGGGCTTCCTCCTGCGGGCGCACCTGGGCAACTACAGCTTGTGGCTCGCGGGGCTGTTCCCGGACTTCATCGAGGCCCGGCGGTCCCGAAAGGGAGGGCCGGACCTCCCCTACTACGACGAATTGGGGCGCCAGGGCTACCACCTCGCCTCCGAGCACCGCCTGGCGGACCGCTACGGCGTCGCGGAGATCTATCGGAGCGCCGCCGAGCGGTTCCCCACGCTTCGGGCCGCCCTGAACCGGCTGAGCGACCAGGTGTTCTTCGCCAGCGCGACCACCCCGGACAAGATACTGCGGAATCTGTAGATGTAGGGGCGCAGCATGCTGCGCCCCTACATCGTTGTTATTCATCCAGGAACCGCGTCGGGACCTGTGTGGCCGCCTGCACGAGCTCCTCCGCGGACTTCACGAACCGCACTACGATCGGGAGCGAGCCCTTGAGGGTGAGCTTGCGCTGCATGATCCCGGCGATGGGGCCGAGCTCCTTGCGGATCACCTGCTTCCAGTGCCCGTAGTCGCCTGTGATGACGAACGCCGCATTCTCCGCCTCACCCTGCGACACGACCCTGGCTCCGCGGCAGCTGCCGCGATCGAGATCGAGCCAGATCCCGACCGGCTCGCCGATCCCGATCCCCGGCTGCGGGTTCACCACCAAGGCCACCGGGCCGTGAGTCCATTCGGCCGACGCGGCGCGGTACTCGGCGCTCGCGTTGATGGCCGTGCCGTAGGCGCTCACCCACTCCGGGGAGGGGAAGGCGAGGCTCACCGGACCGCTGCCGCGAACCCACGGAACAGGGCGCCCTCGACATCGTCCTCGGGGTGCCACTGCACGGCGAGGAGCCAGGGATCGCCAGCGCTCCGCAACTCGGCCCCTTCGATGACGCCATCCTCCGACCACGCGCTCGCGCGTAGCGGCGGCGCCAGGTCCCGGATTGCCTGGTGGTGCCGGCTGTTCACCGTAGCGCTCGCGGCGCCGAGGGTGCGATGCATGAGCGAGCCGGGTTCGATCTGCAAGCCGTGGCGCGTGCGCGAGTCGCTGTGCTCGATCGGCCCGGGCCGCTCGGTCGGCAAGTCCTGATACAGTGTGCCGCCGAGCGCCACGTTGACGATCTGGATGCCCCGACAGATCGCGAGGATCGGGAGCCGGCGCGCGCGCGCCCCGGCGATCAGCGCCAGCTCGAGCGCATCCCTCAGCGGGTCCACCTCGCCGAGCCGGGAGTGGGGCGCTGCGCCGTAGCAGGCTGGGTCCACGTCCTCGCCCCCGGTGAGGACCAGCCCCTGCACCCGATCGAGGGCGCTGCAGGCTGCCTCGGGGGCGAGGATCGGCGGAACCACGAGCGGCACCAGCCCGGCGCCCGCAAGGGCGCGCACGTAGGCCGTGTTCAGGGTGACGCGCTCCCGGCCCTCGTCCGTGCGCCGCGTTCCGCTGACGGCAACGAGCTTGCTCATTGCCGGGGCGGAACTGCCGCGCCGAGCAGGGGGCAACGCGTGTTACTCACCCCCGCCCAATCCACGCGCACGCCGTACAGAGGCGCGCTGCGGGCGCCCGCCTCGGCTCCTGCGCCTCCTCCGCCCCCGCTCACCGATACCTCGCCGAGCTGCGGATAGGTGCTCGGCGGCCGCTGCGATTCGTAGATGAGCACCCCCTGCGCGCGCTGTGTGGAGTCGTCCACGACGAGCAAGCCGTAGCCGACTCCTGCCGGCGGGAAGCTGGGCCCCTGGTACTCCATGGAGAGCCCGTTCGTGGTGTACGTGACTCGCACTTCGCCCTGCTGCGGGATTCCGATGACCCGAGCAGGCAGGGAGGCCGGCAGGCCGCGCGGGGCTTCGGTGAGGACGTAGGGGACATTGACGAGCTGCTGCTGGATGAGGGCAGGTCCCGCGACCAGTGCAAGCCCGCAGGTCGGCGAGCGCGACGCCTCGCCTGAGCATGCCGCCAGGGCGGCGGCGAGACTGGCACGAAGGCCGGACGCCCGGCCGAGGGTTCTCATGGGGCGGTCACGACTTCGACCACGGTTGCGGGGTACGGAGCATCGGGGCGAACGCGCTTCAGTTCGATGCTGTCGGCCCCGGGGACGAGCGGCGTTCCCAGACGCAGCGTGTCGCCCACCCCGACGGTCCAGGCGACGGTTCGGGCGCGTTGCCACGTGGGGTGATCGAGGTCCGCTCCGATGACGAAGCGGCCGGTGCCCCGCAGCGGGCCGGCTTCCACCTTGCTGCGCTCGGGCTCCCCGAAGTAGCGCCGGTAGAGCATTCCGGAGATCCAGTCGCCGGGGTGACTTTCGAGGGTGACGCGCACGTAGACGGTGGAATCGATGGCGACGACGCGCGTCCCCGGCGCCGGCCCTGAGCGGAAGATGCGCGTCAAGTCCCAGGTCCCGGTCAGAGGCGACTGCTGGAAGCCGTAGAGAAGCGAACCGTACAAGAGAAACGTTGGGGAAAGGACGTGGCGGAGCATCGTAGCCATCAATCTAATGGGTCCAGGTCAGCGTCACGGACAGCGTGCGCACGGGGGCGAGCGTGCGCGGCACCTGATTGTAGATGTAGTTGAGCGCGTTGGCGAGCCGGCAGCTGAGGAGGAGGGGCCCGTGCGCGAGGCCGGCCCTCAGGTCGACGACCCTTTCGGCCACGCGAGGGTCGCTTTCGTACAGTTCTACGCGCTCCAACCGGCTCGCATAGCGGAAGTCCCCGCCTACGCCGAGCGTGCGCCATTGGTAGTCGGCCGTGAGCGTCAGGAGATGCTTGGGGCGGAACGCGAGCGAGCGCTTGGGCACGCTGTCGTGCGCCAGCTCGCGCGCGTAGAGGAAGGTGTACGCGAGCGCCGTGGTGAGCCGGGGCGCGAGCGGTGCAGCCGTAACGGAAAGATCGAGGCCGGCAAGCCGGGCGCGCGTGACGTTCTGGAACTGGATCCGGGAGGTCGCCGTTTCCACGCGTGGCTCGATCAGGTGGTACGCCTCGGTCCAGAAGAGCGCCGCATCCCACCTCACGCTGGACGAGAAGCGGGTGGCGTTGCCGAGCTCGAACGACCACGCCGTTTCCGGGTCGAGGTCGGGATTCGGGATCACGGTGAGACCCTGCACCACGGTCGAGACGAAGCGTTCGGCGAGGGACGGGGCCCGGAACCCCCGGCCCGCCGAGGCGTGCCAGACGAGATTCGGGCCGGTCGGGAGCACGACGCCGACCCGGGGGCTCATCACGGCCGAGAGGCCGCCGCCGTCTACCGCGATGTAATCGATCCGCGCTCCGGCCGTGAGCCGCGCCCCGCCGAGGCGCTGCTCGCTCTCGCCGTAGGCGGCGAACTCGGTCTGGGAGTGGTCGCCGAATATGTCGCTGGTCACGCCGGAGCGCGCGCCCTCCGCGCCGACCGTCGCCAGGGAGTTGTTCGACGGGTGGAGGAGGCCCCGCAGCTCGGCGCCGAGCCGGTTTGCCACTCCCGCGTCGTTGTTGCCCGGCTCATAGTCGATGAAGTGCGTCCGCAGCCATGATCCCCGGGCCTGCCAGGCGAGCCGAGCGGAGGCGCTGCGTTCGAGCGTCGCGGCGACGATGCCCTTGTCGGAGCGCGTGAACGCCCCGCGGCCGTTCGTGTCGATCCTGAACGGCTGGTAGGTCTGACCGCGGTCGTCGCACGTGCCGCGGGTGCACCAGATCAACGGCGTCTCGTACTGATCGCTCGCCCACGATCCGGAGGCCGTGACGCGGGTCGCCCGATCGGGGCGCCACTGGGCCTTGCCGGCCGACTGCCAGTGGTTGCGCCGGTCCTGCTCGCGGTAGCCGTCCGAGTGCCAGCCGCCCGCCGTGACGCGGGTCGCCCGATCGGGGCGCCACTGGGCCTTGCCGGCCGACTGCCAGTGG
>DATDFP010000196.1:0-7797 GCA_036522535.1 Gemmatimonadales bacterium | reverse complement strand
CACCTGCCCCGCCACCACCCTCAACACTCGCTCCAGCAGCGGGAGCAACGGCGCCGTCGCGCGCAGGCGTCCGCCGGCTTCGATGCCCTGCACCACGATCACGTCGCAGCCTGCGGCCACGGCGTTGCCCGCCTCGGCTTCGGAGCCGACCTGCCAGCTCGCGAGCCCGTCCGCGCCGTGCACGCGCGCGACGAGCGCCGGATCCGGGTCCCCGTAGAAGAACTCGACGAGCCCCGCTCCGTGCGCCGCGATCTCGACGCACTCCGGATCGATCAACGGGACGAGGAAGTTGATCCCGAACGGGCCGCCGGTGAGCCACCCGATCTGGTCGATCACCCGGCGCAGGGCGGGCGGCGGCACCATCACGCCCGCGAACATCCCGTGGCCGCCCGCGTTCGCGACCGCGGCGACCAGCTCCGGAGTGCCCACCGTCCCCATCGGAGCGAGCTGCAGCGGCAGCTCACAGCCGACGAGCTCTGTGAACCGGGTCGCCGGCACCGAGCCGTTAACGGAGCTTCGCGCGGCGGATCGAGTCGTCCACGGCGAGGGCCCGCTCGGGGCTCCACTTGTGGTAGAGCTGGAGGCAGGCGCCGGCTTGCATCTTCCGCTGGCGCGCGCAGGTGAGGACCTGCTCCCGATGCTGCGGCGCGTCGTGGCGCCAGAGGGAGTCCGCGCTCGCCCGGGCGCGGCCGTCCGCCCAGCCGAAGCTCACGAGGCATCGCATCACCTCGCCCGACGGGTCGGCGGCGCACCGCTCGAGCTCCCGCGCGTGCGCGGCAGCGTTCGCCCGCCAGGCGGAATCGGCTTTGAACTGCGCGACGCTGTCCCTCTGGCGCTCGTACGCCGCCGCGGCGGATTCGGCCGGGGCTTTGCGCCAGCGATATTGCAGCACGAGGCATTCCGCCGCGCCGGGCGCGTCCATCGTGATGGCGCTGCAGCTCCGCACCTCTTCGCGCTTCTTCGCCTCCGATTTGCCGCATCCGAGGACGGGCAGACCGAGGAGAATGGCGAACCGAGCTTTCGTCGCGCGCATCTGTGCGTCTCCTCCCGTTCACTGTGCTCCGGCCCTACACGGATAGGGTGGGATTCGAACCCACGAAACGGTTACCCGTTTACACGCTCTCCAGGCGTGTGCCTTCAGCCACTCGGCCACCTATCCACTGACGACAAGATGCGTAGATGCACAGGGGCACAGGGGCACAGGGCACGGGGGCACACTCCAAACAGCCTTTCTATGCCTCTACGCCTCTGTGCACCTGTGCATCTAGTAGTTACGGACAGGGTGGGATTCGAACCCACGATACGCTTACGCGCATACCGGTTTTCGAGACCGGCGCCTTCAGCCACTCGGCCACCTGTCCCCTAAAGACTAGACGCGTAGACGCACAGACGCACAGACGTGCAAAAGAAGGACTGATGTCTGACATCTGACGTCTGACATCTCACCTTCGGCCGCAAAATATAATATGTTCGGTCCATGACCCACCGCTGCCGCGATCTGCTCTTTGCGGCCTCTCTGCTACCGGCGCTCCTCGCGTCGGCGCCCGCCCAGACGGACCAGGTCCCACCGGCGCCCGAATTGTTCGGACCCGACCAGGCGCTCGCCTTGACCCTCACGACAAACCTCAAGGCAGTCGTCAAGGATCGTGGCAGCGAGAAGGCGTACCACGCGGCCGCCCTGTCGTACACCGGCGCCGACGGGGCGCCCGTGTCGCTCGACATTCGCGTCAAAACGCGCGGATTGTTCCGGCTCAAGCCGACGACCTGCCAGTTCCCTCCCCTGATGCTTCACTTCGCCAAGAAGCGTGCGGCGCACACGCTGTTCGCCGCTCAAGAGAAACTCAAGCTGGTCACCCATTGCCAAAACAGGGACGACTACGACCAGTATGTCGTCGAGGAGTATCTCGTCTACCGCGTGTACAACCTGCTGACCGAGCGAAGCTTGCGGGTCCGCCTCACGCGAATGACGTACGTGGACTCGGCTGGGAGGGACGCGCCCCTCACCAGGTACGGCTTCCTGCTCGAAGACGACCGCGACCTGGCGGCGCGCAATCAGGCCGTGCTCGTCGCACGCAAGGGGATGCTGCAAGAGGACATCGACCCCGAGACCATGGGGCTGGTCGCAGTGTTCCAGTACATGATCGGAAACACCGACTGGTCCGTGTGGGGCCTGCACAACATCAAGCTGCTGGAGGACAGCGCCGGCGTGGTCCGCGCCGTGCCATACGACTTCGACTGGTCCGGCGTGATCGCGCCTCCGTACGCCAAGCCCGATGCGCGGCTCCCCATCCAGTCGGTCCGGCAGCGGCTGTTCCGGGGTAGCTGCCGGTCCCCCGAGGAATTCGCCGCCCTGTTCGACAAGTTCCAGGCCAAGAAAGACGCGATCTACGCACTGTATCGGAACGAGCCGGCGCTCTCCCCCAAGCGCGCCGAGCAATCCCTGCGGTATTACGACGACTTCTACAAGACCATCGGCAACCCGGGGGCGATCAAGTACGAGTTCCTCCGGGCCTGCGGCAACAGAAGCTAGGCGCCGTCACGGAGGAAGGTCAGGGAGTGGAGCGCCACACCGCGGAAGATCGTCGGGCGCGCTGTACGTAGTAGCTCACCGCCCCGGCGCCCGCTGCGAGGACGAAGTTGACCAGCGCGCGTGGCTCGATTGCTGTCACAATCGCGATCTCCGAGCCCGCCCACTCCAGCATCCGCGCGTACCAAACGAAGACGCTCACCATGAGCAGCCCCAGGTTCGCCGAGCTTTCGAGCAGCCCGAGCTGGGCCACGAGCGCGGGCTTGCGGTAGCCGACGACAGCTATCCCAGAGCAGAGCGCGTAATACGCCCACCGTCCGGCCGGGACCTGGTCGAGGAAGGCCACCCGCACGTTCCAGCCCCAGACCGCGTCGGCCACGAAGAAAAGCGGCGTGCTGAAGTAGTACCAGCGTAGCAGGGTCACGTTGCGTCCCCGCGGACGCGCCGCAGCCGCCCCCGATCGACTTTGCCGAGATGTGTACGCGGCAGTGCGTCCAGAAACACGATTTCACGCGGAGCTTTGTAGGGCTCCAGACGCTCCCTCACGAACGCCTTTAACTCTTCGGCGAGCTCCGCTCCCGCGCCCCGTTCGCTCGCGACCACGAACGCGTGCGGCTTGACGAGCCCGTCGGAGGTGACGACGCCCACGACCGCCGCCTCCTTGACCCCCGGGTGCCGGAGCAGACAGCCCTCGACCTCCTGGGGCGAGAGCCATTTGCCGCCAACCTTCAGGAGGTCGTCGGCCCGGCCGCAGTAGGTGAAGTATCCGTCGGCATCACAGCGCACGAGGTCGCCGGAGACGTACCACTCTCCGCGGAAGGCCTCCTTGGTTTTCTCCATCTGCTGCCAGTAGCCGATGGCGCGCGAGTGGCCCCGCACCCACAGGGCCCCGATCTCCCCGAGCGGCACGGCACGGCCGTCGTCATCGCGCACGCTGACCTCGAAACCCGGCACGACTTGCCCCAGGGTCCCGGGCCGGACGGCGCCCGGGCGGTTGGAAATGAAGATGTGCCACATCTCGGCGGTCCCGAGGCCGTCCAGGAGCTCCACGCCGAAGATCGCCTTCCATCGGTCGTGCAGCTCGACCGGGAGCGCCTCGCCGGCGGACGTGCAGAGCCGCAGGCGCGACATGTCCTGCCGGCGCGCGTCCGCGTGGCTCACCATGTGATTGATCATCGTCGGGACGTTGATCAGAATCGTCGGCCGGAACCGGGCCAGCTTCGCGAAGATCACCTCCGCCGTGCACGGCTCGGGAAACAGCACGGCCGCCCCGCCTACCGCGAACGGGAACAGCAGGTTGGAGCCCGTCGCGTAGCCGAAGAACAGCTTCGGGACGGATAGCGTCACGTCGCGCTCGGTGTACCCGATCACGCCCTTGGCGTAGCATTCGGTGGTATTGGCAAACGACCGGTGGCTCTGGACGACGGCCTTGGGCTGCCCCGTCGTGCCGCCGGAAAACAGCCAGATGGCCGCGTCGTCGCGGTGACTGGGGAACGTGTCGAGCGCCTCGGGTGCGCGGGCCAGCTCCGCTTCGAAGGCCGCGTCCCCGACCACGAGGACCCGCTTCAAATGCGGGGCACGCTCGGCCGCAGCCCGGAACAGAGTGGCTGTTTCTCTGTGCACGACCGCGAGACGGGCCCGCGTATAACCGTAGAAATACTCGATGGCGTCGAGCTTCAGGTGCGGGTTCACCATCACCACCGCCGCGCCGATCTTGAGCGTCCCAAACAGCGCGCCCACGAACTCGGGGCCGTCGGGAAGCGCGATCAAGACGCGCTGCTCGGGCTCGACCCCCGCGTCTCTGAACAGCTGGCCGAACCGGTTGGCGAGGGCGTGCACCTCCCGGTAGGTGAGCGTGCCCGAGTCGGTCAAGAGCGCAGGCCGCTCCCCCCGCCCTTCCCGAATGCGCGCATCCAGGAAATACTCGGCCATGTTGAATTGCTCGGGCGGCGAAAAACTCATGGGGAGATGATGTGACCGGCGACGCCTGGCGGTCAACCGGCTCTCCTCATACGATACTCTCACCATGTCGGTCCTTGAGCTCACGGCCATGACCTGGGAAGAGGTCCGCGACCTCGACCGGGCGAAGGCGGTCGCCATTCTCCCCACCGGCGCGCTCGAGGCCCACGGGCCGCACCTGCCGCTCGGCACCGATGTCATCATTGCGGAGGCGATGGCCCGGCGGGCCGCTGAGAAGCTCTCGGCGCGGGGCTACCACGCGGTGCTGCTGCCGCCCCTCGAATACACGGCTGCCGAGTTTGCAGCCGGGTTCCCGGGGACCGTCTCGCTCCACCCGTCCACCGTGACGGCGTTGGTCGTCGACGTGGCCTCGAGCCTCGGCCGGCACGGCTTCCCCGTACTCGCCATCGCCAACGCCCACCTGGACCCGGCGCACGTCGCCTCGATCGAGGCCGCCCTCGCCGCGCGCGGGTATCACCTCCCCCGAATCGTGTTTCCCGACGTCGCGAAGAAGCCGTGGGCGCTTCGGCTCACCGAGGAGTTTCGGAGCGGTGCGTGCCACGCCGGTCGCTACGAGAGCTCGGTCGTGTTGGCCGCGCGTCCCGATCTCGTGCGGGAGGCGGTCCGCAGGGCGCTCCCCGCGAACCCCCGTTCGCTCGTCACGGCGATCCGCTCGGGACAGAAGACTTTCGAGGAAGCCGGAGGGCCGAGGGGCTACTTCGGGTATCCGGCGGATGCCGGCGCGGAGGAGGGAGCGCTCACCATCGACACCCTCGGCTCGATCCTGGAAGAGGCCGTGCTCGCCGGGGCCGCATGACGACGCTGGCCGGTCGTGGGGCCGTCGTAACGGGGGGCGGCCAGGGGATCGGGAAGGCGGTCGCGCGCGCGCTGGCCGATGCCGGGGCAGCCGTGGTCGTGGCCGCCCGCACCGAGGCCAGGGTGGAGGCCGTGGCTGCGGAGCTCGTGGCCGCGGGGCACCGGGCCTGGGGTGCCCGCTGCGACGTCTCCGATCCCGGGAGCGTCGCCGAGCTCGCCCGCGCGGCCACGGCCCGGCTCGGCCACGTGGACGTCCTGGTCAACGGTGCAGGCGTGGGCCACTCCGCGCCCGTGCACCGGATCGCGCTGGAGGATTGGAACCGGGTACTCGCCGTGAATGCCACCGGGACGTTCCTGTGCACCCGGACCTTTCTCCCGGCGATGCTCGAGCGGGGCTGGGGGCGTGTCGTCAACGTCGCGTCGATCGCCGGACTCGGCGGCGGCGCGTACATCGCCGCTTATAGCGCCTCGAAGCACGCCGTCGTCGGGCTCACGCGCTCGGTTGCGGCGGAGGTCGCCGGGACCGGCGTCACGGTGAACGCGGTCTGCCCCGGCTACGTGGACACGGAAATGACCTCGCAGTCACTCGACCGCATCGTCGCCAAAACGGGGCTATCGCGGGAGGAAGCGCTCGCCGCCGCGCTCCGCACGGTGGGCCAGCGCGAGCTCATCCCGCCCGAGCGCGTGGCCGACGTCGTGCGCTCGCTGTGCGACGAGCAAGCGGGGGGCGCCAACGGGGAGGCCATCGTGATCGACGGCGGAGACTCGCGCAGGGCGTTCGAGCTCATCAATCCGGAACCGCTCGGCCGGCCGCGCGGATGGACTCACGGGATCCTCACTCCCGCAGGGGGCCGCGTGCTCTTCGTCGCCGGCCAAACCGCTGCGGACGCGTCGGGGCGGGTGGCTGCCGCGGAGCTCGTGCCGCAGTGGGAGCGGGCGCTCGAGAACGTCCTCGCCGTGGTGCGTGCGGCCGGCGGAAGCCCGGAGCACATCGGCCGGATGACCGTGTACGTGACGGACCGCGAGACCTATCTCGCCAGCCTGAAGGCGCTCGGCGACGTGCACCGCAAGCTCATGGGGCGCCACTACCCCGCCATGGCGCTCGTCGAGGTGCGGGCGCTCGTGGACCCGCAGGCGCTGGTCGAGATAGAGGCGACGGCGGTGTTACCATAGGTGTCGGGTGCCGGGTGTCAGGGGTCAGGGGTGAGGTGCCGGAGCCTGGCGTCGCCTGACCCTGACACCCGACACCTGATACCCGACACCTGCCTTTCGAGGACGGAAGATGCCGATAGCTCCGAAATCCTTCCTGTACCAGTACGACCGCCAGAGCGCCATCGCGACGATCACGCTCAACCGCCCCGAGCGCCTCAACGCGCTCACCTTCGAGGTGTACGCGGAGCTCCGCGACGCCTTTCGGGCCCTGGACGTCGAGCCGGGCGTGCGCGCCCTCGTGATCACGGGCGCCGGGCGCGCGTTCTGCTCCGGGGGCGACGTGGAAGACATCATCGGCGCGTTGTTCCGCCGCGACTACGAGGGCCTGCTCGAGTTCACGCGCCTGACGTGCGACCTGATCCTGGCGATGCGACAGTGCCGCCGCCCGATCGTCGGGGCGCTGAACGGCACGGTGGCGGGCGCGGGCGCGGTGATCGCGGCCGCTTGCGACATCCGCATCGCCGCCGAAGCGGCGAAGATCGCCTTCCTGTTCACCAAGGTCGGCCTCTCCGGGGCGGACATGGGAGCGGCGTGGCTCCTCCCCCGCATCGTCGGTCTGGGCCACGCCACGGAGCTCCTGATGACGGGGGACTTCATCGACGCTCAGACGGCGCACCGCATCGGGCTCTACCACCGGGTGGTGGCGAACGAGCGGGTACTCGAGGAAGCGCGGGTCTACGCCGAGAAGCTGGCCCGGGGCCCGTCGCACGCGCTCGGGATCACCAAGCAGGCCCTGATGCTGGAAGCGCACATGGACCTGGTCACCGCCCTGGAGGCGGAAGCCCAGGCGCAGGCCGGGTGCATGCAGAGCCCCAACTTTCGTGAGTCCTACGAGGCATTCCGTGCGAAGCGGGCGCCCAGGTTCGCCTGACGGGCACCGCATGCAAACGCCCGATCCGGCCGCGGTGCGCGCGTTCCTCGAGGACCGTCACATGGACGTGGCGGCGGGGATCGCCGAGTTCGGTGCACGCGAGATCGTCACGCTGGCGGAGCCGGCGGACGATGGAGCGGCGCGGGCGCAGGCGCGCCACATCCTCGAGGTGCTGGGCCGGGCGGACTGGTTCGCGCCCATAGGCGACCAAGACCTGCGGGCCTGCTGCCTGATCCGCGAAGCGCTCGCGGCGGCGTCGCCGCTCGCCGACGCCGTCTTCGCACTCCAGGCGCTCGGCTCCCTGCCGATCGTGCTGGCCGGAAGCACCGCACTGAAGGAGCGCTGGCTCCCCGCGGTGCGCGCAGGCCGGGCGATGGCGGCGTTCGCCATGACGGAGCCGGACGCGGGATCG
>DATDFP010000195.1:0-7337 GCA_036522535.1 Gemmatimonadales bacterium | reverse complement strand
CTCGTGACCGGCAGCTCACGGGGCATCGGCGCGGCCATCGCCCGCCTGTTCGCGCGCCACGGCGCTCGCGTGGCGGTTCACGGCCGGGATGCGGCGGCGCTCTCCCTGGTGCGCGCCGACATCGAGCGGGCCGGTGGGCGGGCGATGCAGGTGGTGGCCGACGTCACCCAGTTCGCCGAGATCGAGGCCATGCGCTACCGGGTCGAGCAGGAGCTCGGCCCGGTGGACATCCTCGTCGCGAACGCCGGGGCGAATCTGACGCGCCCCGGTCTCTCGATCGAGGAGACGACCGAACAGGGTTGGCGCGCGTCCATCGACGCCAACCTCACGGCGACGTTTTTGACCATCAAGAGTGTGCTGCCCGGCATGAAAGAGCGGCGTCGGGGCAACATCGTCACGATGTCGTCGGCCGCGGCGCGCCGACCGTCCGCCATGTCGCCGATCCCGTACGCCGTCGCCAAGGCCGGAATCCAGCTCTTGACGCAGGACGTCGCCGCACAGGCCGGCTCGTTTGGCATTCGCGTGAACTGCATCGCACCCGAGACCATCCTGACGGAGCGCAACGAGCAGCAGATTCCCCAGGCGCAACAAGCGAAGCTGGTGGAGGAGCACCCTGTCCGTCGCCTCGGCAGGCCGGAGGACGTCGCCCAGGCGGCGCTCTATCTCGCGTCCGACGCGTCGGCGTGGATCACGGGCGTCATCCTCGACGTCGCCGGTGGCGCGGTCATGCGTTGAGATCGTAGGGCTATCCGTCGTCGTCCTCACCCCCTGACCCCCTCTCAGGTCCTCACCCCCTGACCCCCTCTCCGTTCCGGAGAGGGGGAACGAAGATTGGAGTGTCGTGCCCCCTCACCCGAAGGGAGAGGGGGGACAGGGGGTGAGGACAGGGGTCAACAGGAGGGACAGTGGGTGAGGACAGGGGTCAACTGGGGAAGATTAGCCCCCCGCGATAGCTCCGATGACGAGGAAAGGCTCCGCCCCCGACGTCACCGCGTCGGGCAGGGGGGCGTCCGGCGGCTCGTGGGTCAGATCCCGTTCGCAGGCGAAGAATCGCAGGAACGGCCGGCGCTGCTCGGTGACGTGGTCGCGGATCGTCCCGCGCAGCATGGGATAGCGGGCCTCGAGCGCTTCGAGAACGGACGCCCGCGTGACCCGGCCCGGGACGTCGAGCTGGACCTCACCCTTGACCCGGGCCAGCGTCCGCAGGTGGGGCGGGAGCACCACGCGAATCATGGCAGCGTCTGGACTTCGACCGACAGCACGGCCGGCAGATCGCGGACGATGGGTGCCCAGCTGTCGCCGGCGTCGGCCGATGCGTACACCTGCCCGCCCGTCGTGCCGAAGTACACGCCGCACGGCTCGAGCGAATCAACGGCCATCGCGTCGCGCAGCACGTTCACGTAGCAGTCGCGCTGCGGCAGCCCGTTCGTGAGCGCCTCCCACTCGTCGCCCCCCGTCCGGCTGCGGTACACGCGCAGCTTGCCCTCGAGCGGGAAGTGCTCCGAGTCGCTCTTGATGGGGACGACGTAGATCGTGTCCGGCTCGTGCGCGTGCACGTCGATCACGAACCCGAAGTCGGTGGGCAGATTTCCGCTGATCTCTCGCCACGAGTCGCCGGCGTCGTCCGAGCGCATGACGTCCCAGTGCTTCTGCATGAACAGCACGTTGGGACGCGACGGGTGCAGGGCGATGCGGTGGACGCAGTGGCCGACCTCGGCGGTCGGGTCCGGGATGTACTGAGAGCGCAGGCCCTGGTTGATCGGTTTCCACGTCTTGCCGCCGTCGTCGGTGCGGAAGGCCCCCGCCGCCGAGATCGCGACGGAGATCCGCTTGGGATCGCGCGGGTCCAGCAGAATCGTGTGCAGGCACATCCCGCCGGCGCCCGGCTGCCATTTCGGCCCCGTGCCATGACCGCGCAGACCGGCGAGCTCCCCCCACGTGGTGCCGCCGTCGGTCGTTCGAAACAACGCGGCGTCTTCCACCCCGGCGTAGACCGTGTCCGGATCGGTGAGCGACGGCTCGAGATGCCAGACGCGCTTGAACTCCCAGGGGTGCTGCGTGCCGTCGTACCACTGGTGCGTGGTGAGGGGCTTACCCACACCCGGAGAGGTGTCGTAGACGAACTTGTTGCTCTCGCCGGCCGGCATGCCGCCGGGCGCCATGGTCACCCCGCCGCCGGGCGTCTCCCACGTCTTGCCGCCGTCGCACGAACGTTGGATGACCTGTCCGAACCACCCGCTCGACTGGGACGCGTAGAGACGATTCGGATCGGCGGGGGATCCCTTCAGGTGATAGATCTCCCATCCGGTGAAGTTGGGGCCGCTCACGTCCCATCGCCCGCGCTTCCCGTCCGACGTCAGGATGAACGCGCCCTTGCGGGTGCCAACCAGTACCCGTACGCCGCTCATGCTTCCTCCTCTCTGAGATGGTCCCGTGGCCCGGCTCTAATCGTACGTCGAACGACGCTCCGGGAAATCGACATCCTCAGGCGCCGATCCGACAGACCCCCCCACGGGGGTGCCCTCTTGCCCCTCCTCGGCTCCCCCTTTTAGCTTCGTTCACGAGCAGCACTACACCCCGAGGCCACGAGGACTTCCCGATCCGTATGTTGCGCCGTTCATCCGCCCCGCTGACGCTTCGCCGCCGGAACGCCCGGGAATTCCGGTATCCGGCCGGTCCGCTGCCGGGCGTCGTGGCGGATAAGGTGTCCCCTGACGCCGCCGTGCGGCGGAGACGAGCACCCTAGAAGTCCAGGATCCCATGCCGTGGTCCGGCCTTCCGGGTGCGTCGCGAGACCTGGAAGGCCGTTTTGTTGTGCAACACTTGAACGAGATCACGCGCATGAAAGCCACGCTGCAGAGTCCCGATCGCGACATCATTGCCCGCTACACCGACCAGCCGCCCCGGTTGCCGCTCGAGCTGCGCGGCCAGATCGAGGCTCGCTGGCACGGGGCGCCGGCACAGCTGTACGCGCTCGCCGACCTCGACCACGGGCTCCGGCTGACCGAATCGTGGGTCGCGCTCGGGCCAACGCACATTGCGGTGGCCCGGCCCGGTGACCGGGGGTTGGGGTGGGATATCCACAGCGTCGCGCGCGCGCACATCCAGGCCGTGCGCGAGACGCCCGGTCTCTCGGCCAACACGCTCACGATCCTCGGCCGTCCGGGCGACCCGCCCCTCGCGCTGCTCCGCTACACGCACCGCCAGCGGCGCGCCTTCGAGAACCTCCGCTTCGTCCTCGAGGAAGCGCTCGAGGGGCGCCCGGTCGCGCCCGCGGACGGAGACCAGGAGTATGCGGCGAGCGTCGCCCGCCCGATCCGGGACGCCCAGGCCCTGGTGGCGGGGCGTGAGGGAGCGGTGATCCGCCGGCTGCTCGGCTACCTCGCGCCGTACCGGCGCCCGCTCGCGCTGGGCATGGCCGCGGCCACGCTCATCACGCTCGTGAGTCTCGTGCCGCCCTACCTCGCGGGCTACCTCATCGACCGCGTCGTGCGACCGGCCCAGGACGGCCGGCTGGCGGTGGGTCGCGCGAGCGCGATCGCCTGGCTCGCGGTGGCGGCGATGGGGCTGGTGTACGTCCTGCGCCAGGCTGCGGCCGTGGCACGCCTGCGGCTGATGGCCGTCCTTGGGGAGTGCGTGGCGCGCGACCTGCGCGCGGAGCTGTACGAGCACATCCAGCGGCTCAGTCTCTCGTTCTTCTCGCGCAAGCGGACGGGCAGCCTGATCACGCGCGTCTCGGCCGACACCGACCGGCTGTGGGAATTCCTGGCGTTCGGCATCGTGGACGTCTCGCTGTCGCTCGTCATGCTGGCGGGGCTCGGGGCGGTGCTGCTGTCGCTCGACTGGCGGCTCGGCTTCGTGATGATCGCTCCGGTGCCGCTGTTCTGCTGGGCGATCTATCGCCACGGCGAGGCCCTCAACCGCAGGTTCCTGCGCGTGTGGCGCAAGTGGTCGCGCCTGACGGACGTGTTGTCGGACACGATGCCCGGAATCCGGGTCGTCAGGGCGTTCAACCAGGAGTCGCGCGAGATCGCCCGGTTCGTGCGGTACAACGACGACGTGACCGGCGAGATCAACCGCATGCACCACCTGTGGACCACGTTCTGGCCGCTGCTCATGCTCGCCGTGCAGGCCACCACGCTCGCCGTGTGGGTGCTGGCCATGCCGCGCCTGCTGGGGAGCGGGGCGGAGCTCTCGGCGGGGACGTTTGTGTCGTTCCTGCTCTACACGACGATGTTCACCGCTCCGATCGAGGTGCTCGGGCAGATGGCGCGCACGATGAACCGGGCGACGACGTCGGCGCACCGGGTGTTCGAGGTGCTGGACACCGAGCCTGAGGTCGCGGACGTGCCGCAGCCGGTGCGGCTCGAGCCGGTGCGCGGGCGAGTCACGTTCGAGAACGTCACCTTCGCTTACGACGGCCTGCGCCAGGTGCTCCGGGGCGTGAGCTTCGACGTGGCGCCCGGCGAGCTGATCGGCCTGGTCGGGCCCTCCGGCGGCGGCAAGACGACGATCGTCAATTTGATCGCGCGCTTCTACGACGTCAGCGGCGGCGTCATCCGGATCGACGGCGTGGACCTCCGGCGGCTCGAGACCGGGCACTACCGCCGGCAGATCGGGATGGTGCTCCAGGATCCGTACCTGTTTCACGGGACGCTGCTCGACAACGTGCGCTACGGCCTGCCGGAGGCGTCGCTGGAGGAGGTCGTCGCGGCCGCGCGGGCCGCCAATGCCCACGACTTCATCTGCAAGCTCCAGCACGGCTACGACACCATGGTGGGCGAGCGCGGGCACACCCTGTCGGGCGGCGAGCGCCAACGGATCTCGATCGCGCGGGCGATCCTCCACGATCCGCGGATCCTGATCCTGGACGAAGCCACGAGCAGTGTGGACACCGAGACCGAGCGGGAGATCCAGGAGGCGCTGGAGCGGCTCATCGGCGGCCGCACGGTGTTCGCCATCGCGCACCGGCTCTCGACCCTGCGCAAAGCGTCGCGTCTGTTCGTGATCGAGGAAGGCCGCCTGATCGAGTGTGGGACGCACGAGGAGCTGCTCGGGAGAGCGGGCGGGAAGTATCGGAGGCTGTACGAGATGCAACTGCAATTGCAATAGGTGCTAGGTGCTAGGTGTTAGGTGTTAGGGTACGGCACCCCCAGCACCTAGCACCTAACACCTAGCACCTCTAAGGGAGGATCCATGACAACGACCGTAGTCAGTACACAGGCGCCCGCCCACGCGCTCCAGCTCGAGCGGCGTGCGGACGGCCGGCTCTGGGCGGTCCGGGACGGCGCGGAGCGCGCGGTGTGGGTGCGGCGCTGCTTCCCGTGGTCCGAGCCCGCACGGTTCGTGTCGCTGCGCGACGACGACGAGGAGGAGTTCGCGCTGGTGGCGGACCCGGCGGGGCTCGACCCCGCTTCGCGGCGCGTCCTCGAGGAGGCGCTCGTGGCCGCGGGGTTCGTCTTCGAGATCACGCGGGTGACGGCGATCGAGGAGGAGGTCGAGATCCGGCATTGGCGGGTGGAGACCCGGCAGGGGGCGCGCTCGTTCCAGACCCATCTCGACGCCTGGCCGCGGCTCCTGCCGCACGGCGGGCTGCTGATCCGCGACGTGGCGGGGGACCTCTACCACGTCGCTGAGCCCGCGGCGCTCGATGACACGAGCCGGGCTCTCCTCTGGGCGTTCGTGGATTAACCATTGGACGTGGAGCTCGAAATGACCCCATCACCGTTTCGCGAGCCGGCGGCGGCCCGGGCCGGCGGATACGTCCTCGCGGTCGCCGGCGTGCTGGTGGCGGCGGGCCTCCTGTTCCACCCGGTGCCGGCAGGGGGCTTTCTCGAGAGGCCGTCGGTCCTGGAGCACACCCCCTGGTGGGGGCCGATCCACGTCGCGATCGCGGCCGGGTTCGTCCTCTGCGTGCTCGGCGCGCTCCTGATGCTCTGCGCCGGTGGCCGCGTGCTCGAGCCCTGGCCGGCAGCGCTGTGTTGGGGGCAATGGCCGTGGGGATGGTGTTCTTCACGGGGGTGGCGCTGATCAACGGGTGGGTCATGCACGCCCTCACGCGCGCTGGCGCGCCGGCGACCGACCCCCTCCTGTTCGAGGCATTCAACCGGCTGCTCGTCGGGTACGGCTGGCTCGGTAATCCGCTGTTCTTGGCCGGGCTGACGGGGATCGCCTACCTCGAGGTGCGGACCCCCCCTCTCACCGGGCGCCTGCCGCGCTGGCTCGCGTGGGTCGGGCTCGGCGCGGCGGTGCTTTCCTGGGGCCGCGGTATCGGCTCCGCAACCGGCCTCTACTTCCTCGAGCCGCTGATCTTCGCGAACGTGCCGGCGTTCCTGTGGCTTGGCTACTACGGGCTCAGGCTCTCCAGATGGGCGGCGGAGCAGGAGAGGATGGTAGAGGTCGGTAGAGGACGGTAGAAGACGGTAGACCTTCGGCCGTCAGAGTGGCTGTCCCGACGCCTTGGCCGCCGTCAGCTTCAGTGACGCCGAGGACAACCCGTCTGAGGAAGCGGTTACGTGAATGGTCCCCGGTCTGCGGCCAAACCCACTTGCTGAGCGCCACTGGGTCCCTCAGTTCGGGAGTCGGCATGGGCTTGAAGCGCCAGTCGAAGTCCAGCAATTCCGAGCGGCGGGGCGCCAACGCCGGGCTTAATCCGGGCAGCGCGCTGACCGGGGTTGATTCGCCATCGCCGGCGCTTTGGGAAAGTCTTCCGGTGCGCGAGGGCATGGACGCCAGAGCTGCCGCACCCAGGCCCACCTTGATGAATTCGCGTCTTTTCATTTTGGTCGCCGCCCTTGCCATCTTTGCCGTCCTTCTCAGTATCCCGGATTCTGTTTCAGCATCGGGTTGCGGTTCAGCCCGTCCATGCTGATCGGCGCCAAGTACATCTTATCGTTCCATGCTCGCTCTTGAATGCTGTGGGTCTGGTACCGCACGTTGGTCCAGGTGGTGCGGTCCGTGGGGCTCGTCCCGTCGGCGAAGATGTTGATGCCGTACGCGTCCTTATTCAGCACCTGGGGCGCGATCATTCAGCCGCGCGCGTCGAAGAAGCGCTGCTCCTCGAACGCTATCTCGATCCGCCGCTCGTTGCGGTACTCGTCCACCAGTCGCCGCTCGCCGCCTGAAACCATCCCTCCATCACAAAGCGGCTGCACGGCCTCGTGGCATCGCCAGATGCGGGAAAGACCCCAGGCTTCGCCGATGCGGTGCACCTCGGCCTCCCGAAGCGCGCGGCCTCTGGAGTGAGCGGCGTGAAGCGGTCCTGCGAGATATAGTAACTCCAGTGTTGCTTCGTTCGGTTCATCGCTTGTCAGGTGGAAGGGACGCGACCAGCACCG
>DATDFP010000194.1:0-2608 GCA_036522535.1 Gemmatimonadales bacterium | reverse complement strand
CAATGAATTCAGTTTCCCCGGCTTCACCCATCGTTCCCAGGGAAGCTTCACCTCGGCCTCCGCCAACGCCACGGGCAGCATTGTCGGGGTGCCGATCTCGCCGAACGGCTCCGCCGACATCGGGACGAACCACCAGACGACGATCGACTTCATCAGGAGCCCGACCGGTGGCCGTGGCCCCTGCGTGGCACCACCCGACGGCCTGCGGGCGTGGTGGCCGGGTGATGGGGACACGCGTGACCTCATCGGAAGAAATCCCGCCAACGGCAATTTCAACGTCTTCGTCATGAGAGTGACTGGCTCCGGGGCAACGCAGCTCACGGACGTCCCAGGATACAACGCGCGTCCCAACTGGTCGCACGATGGACGCAGGATAACGTTCACAGCCTGTCGCGTGACTGATTCGAGCTGCGAGATCTACGTCATGAATGCGGACGGTTCGGGGCAGACCAAACTCACCGACGACTTCTCGGCCGACATCATGTCCGCGTGGTCACCGGATGACAAGCGAATTGCCTTCGTAAGCGACCGCGACGGCCCCGAGCACATCTACGTCATGAATGCCGATCGCTCAAATGCCACTCGTCTGACCGATGGCGGTGCCGACGATGTGCTGCCTACGTGGTCGCCCGACGGCACGAGGATTGCCTTCCAGACGAATCGCGACGGCAACAACGAAGTCTATGTGATCAACGCCGACGGCTCGAATCCCGTCAACCTGACGCAGAGTCCCGCCTCCGAGACGTTCCCGGCTTGGTCGCCCGCCGGCGACAAGATCGCGTTCCAGAGCGATCGTGCCGGCAACGGCGAGATCTACGTGATGAACGTAGACGGCTCGCAGCCGACCCGCCTGACCAACAACCCGGCGGACGACTACTATCCCGCATGGTCACCCACGGGGAGCAGGATCGCCTTCGCAACCAACCGTGACGGCAACTACGAGATCTACGTGATGAGCCCGGATGGCTCGGGGCTGAAGCGGGTGACGAGCAATCCGGCCTGGGACGCGGATCCGGCGTGGGCGACCGATCAGGTCCTCGCATTTGCCAGCGCCCAAGCGACGTTTGCACCGGCCAAGGTGCGCGAGGGATTCAGTTTTGAGCGCGCGGGCGAAGGGGTGTTCGCCCCTGGAGCAGGAATCGACGGCTTGCAACAGCTGACCATCGATGCGTGGGTGAAGCATAATTCCCTGCCGCCCGGCAGAGTCCAGCGCTATGTGAGCCTCGGTAATGAGAAGGCGGTGCTGCGCTACGACGGAGCAGCGGGTTTTGCCCAGCTGCACTTCTACATGCGCATAAACGGGGAGCTAGAGCACATCCGCGTCGATAATGTTCTGCGAGAGGGCGTATTTCATCATGTCGCGGGGTCGTATGACGGCAGCGTCATGCGCTTGTATCTGGATGGCGTCGAGGTTGGCAACATGGCGATAACAGGAACAGTTGCTCCTGGAGATGGTTTGTTCTTCAGCTCGGGCGACGAGACTTTGGACGGCTTGCTGGACGAGATCGACATCTTCGGGCGTGCTTTGGACGCCTCGGAGGTTCGCGCAATCTTTGAGGCTGGCGGGGCAGGCAAATGTAAGAACGCGTCCGGAACTTGAGCGCGGCATGCGAACGGGTAGGGCGCCCAAGGCCCACGTCCCTCCCCTACATGAGGTCGATGCGCGCCCGGTGGCCTCGCGCCCCCGCGAGGCGCCGATCCCGCGTCACGAGCGGGGCACGGAGCGTTTCCGCGAGCGCGACGTAGGCGCCATCGTAAGCCGTGAGGTTCGCTCGCAGCTCCCAGATCCGGTCCAGCAGCGGAGTATGCGGATAGCGACGGACCGGGAGAGCGCCCAGGTCCTCGATCGCGCGCGAGCCGCGTTCCTGGGAGGTCTGGCGGGTCGTGCACAAACGGCGGATCGCGTTCGCCACCTCCAGATCCAGCACCGCCGGGGCGTGCCAGGGCGCTGCGCTCCGAATGCGGGCGGCGAGTGGGCCGGCCGCCTGCGTCCCCAGAAGGAGCTCCACGACGACCGACGCGTCGAGGACGATCACCGCCCTTCTCGCATCGCGCGGATGATGGCGGCCGGCGACTCGCGCAGCTTCACGGGCTCTCGCTGTCGCAACCGTTCCAGGAACTCGGCCGGGGTTGGCTGATCTGCCAGCTGCCGCAGCTCGCGCAACAGATAGTCGGAGAGCGACATGCCCTCCGTCGCCGCGCGCGCCTTGAGCGTGCGGTGCAGGTCGTCGGGGACGTGGCGGATCTGAATCATCTTGGGCATGCTCCTAACATGCAAACATGCTGTGGACATGTCAACGGAAACCTACCCCAGCCCCCGCCGGTCTAGGCTCCGATACTGAATCGCTTCGCTCACGTGCTTCGGCTGGAGCTCGGCCGCCGCGTCGAGATCGGCGATCGTCCGCGCAATCTTGAGGATCCGGTGGTAGGCCCGCGCCGAGAGGGCGAGCCGGGTGATCGCCGTGCGTAACAAGGCGTCGGCGCCGTCCGAGACGCGGCAGAAAGTCCGGATGTCACGCGGCGCCATGTGGGCGTTGACGTAGATCCCCGGCCGGCTCGCGAACCGGTCCCGCTGCACCGCCCGGGCCCGGTCCACCCGCTCGCGCAC
>DATDFP010000193.1:0-3977 GCA_036522535.1 Gemmatimonadales bacterium | reverse complement strand
GGCTCTACGTGTCTTGGGGAGGTCTCGCCGCCGCGCGGCGCCAGGTGCTGTGCTTCGGGGCAGCGCTGGCGCTCCTGTTCCTGTCCCTCAACGGGCCGCTCCACAACCTGTCGGACTGCTGCCTGTTCAGCGCCCACATGGTGCAGCACCTGCTCCTCACGCTCGCGTTCCCGCCGCTACTCCTGTACGGGACGCCGGCCTGGGTGATCCGGCCGCTGCTGAAGCCTCGGGCGCTGTTCCGATTCGCGGCGTGGGCGACCCGGCCGCTGCCGGCCGCCGCCATTTTCTCGACGCCCATCACCGCGTGGCACTTCCCGGGGGCTTACGAAGCGGCGCTCGAGCACCATGGGTTGCACATCCTGCAGCATCTGGTGTTCATAGCCACGGGCGTGATCATGTGGTGGCCGATCCTTTCCCCGGTTCCCGAGCTGCCGCGCGCCCGCTACCCGACGCAGCTCCTTTACCTCTTCTGTCTGGCCCTGCCGATGTCGCTCGCGGGCGCGCTCATCACACTCGCCGAACGCGTCCTGTACCCGTTCTACGAATCGGCACCGCGCGTGTGGGGCCTCGCGCCACTCGCGGACCAGCAGCTCGGCGGCCTCCTGATGTGGGTCGTGGGGACGATCTACCTGTGGGTCGCGGCCGGTGTCGTGTGGTTCCGGTGGTCCGCGCGGGAAGAATCCGGCGACGTTGAGCGGGCCGTGCCGCTGGAAGCCTATGGGAACGCGGAAGGGCGAACGCGGAAGGCGGAACGGCGCAGCTGAGCGTCAACCTTCTGCTCCGCGTTCCGACTTCCGCGTTCTTATTCGCCCTCTTCCGTCTCCCCGAGCGGGTGGACCTTGAGGGCCTGTTTGATCTTGGGGTGCGCTCGCCACAGGTAGTAGCCCATGCCGTACGCGGCGATTGCGTTGCCGATCGCCACGTTCCACCACGTGAGCGCGCCGAGGAGTGGCTGCGCCAGAAGCGCGAGCATGATGTAGAAGCCGAATTCGACCACCGCGAACGTGACGACGAGCAGGTAGAGCGTGGGGGGGGCCACCTCCACCTCGGCGGCGAGCGCCGCCGCGACGGTGCCGACGATGATGAAGGCGCTCACATGGATCATCGTGTAGCCGATGATGCGGGAGTATTCGATCACGACGAGGGCGGGGTCACGCACGCCCCAGAACACGGCCGAGCCGAGCATGGCGGGAGTGAAGAACGGGCGGCCGGCGATCGCGTCGATGATGAGGAACCACAGCGCCACTGCTCCGGCCCCGATGAGTCCTGCGACGAACCCCTCGCGCAGAACCCGCGTCAACTGCATCGGATTCTCTCCTTGGGAAGGCGCTCGCCTGTGAATATAGCGGTTTCACTGACCCCGGGCGCGAGCCCGGGGTGACGGGAGGTTGGCTCACGGTTGGGTAATCCCGGGCGCGAGCCCGAGGTGACGGGAGGTCGGTTGCCGTGATCCCCGGGCTTGCGCCCGGGGTTAGTCGAGACGATCTCGTATAGGTCATCCACCCCCGAGGCCCGATGACCTTTGCCGGTCGTCTCGTCTTTCCGCTCTGCCTGGTCGGCGGCTCGCTGCTCGTGGTCGTCGCCGGAACGTTGCATCCCAATCTCGCGGGGGACGGCGCGGCGCAATTGACGACCATCGCCCAGTGCCGCGCGTGGCGCGCGATTCATTGGGGATTCCTCTTCAGCTTCCCGCTGTCGCTCACCGGCCTGGTGGGACTCGTGGGCAGGCATGCCGGCACGCCGGGGGAGGGTGCCGGGCGGGCCGGCTTGATCGTCGGGGCTTTCGCCTACGGCGCGTGGCTCCTGACCGTGGCATTCATGGGAGGGGCGGGGTGGGCACTGGCGCGGAGCTACGCGACCGCGGAGCCGGGCCTCGCGGCCACGTACGTAGTGTCTCTGTATGACACGCTGCGCCCCTTCGCGCTCGCGGCGCAGCGCGCCGCGGGGTTCGCGCTTGGCATCGCGACCTATCTGTTCGGCCGAGGCGTCCTAAACGGGAACGTGTTGCCGCGCTGGCTGGGCGCGGCCGGCGTGGCGGCGGGACTCGCCGGCATCGCGCTCGCCCTTGCCTTCGGGGAAGACACCAAGGCCGACCAGGCGGCCTACGTGCTTCCCGTGCTGTGGCAGGTGGTGACCGGCGTGGTGCTGCTGGCGCGGCGCGGCTGAGGCGCCGGTCGAAACGATGTAGGGGCGCAGCATGCTGCGCTGCGCCCCTACCGACGGCCACCGCTGTCCGCCTAGCGCGCTCGGAGCCGGACCACGCGTCCCGCCCAACCGTTCGGGCTGTCGCTCGAGCGGGAGAGGACCTGTAGCGTCACGACGTCGCCCGGTTTCACCTTGCGCACGGCATCGCGGAACTGCGCGCGCGTGCGCGTCGGTTGGCCGTTCACGGAAACGATCACGTCGGGTCCGCTCGGGTCGTCCGTAGACAAGAGCCGTCCATACGCCGGCCCTTCCGGCGACACGTCGGTGACCACGAGCCCACCGCCCGCCTGCTGCATGACCCGGCGGTACTGCGGGTCCTGCGCGTCTTCCTGGGTGAGGGGCTCGACGGAGATACCGAGCGTCTTTTCCTTGGTCGACGCGTCGCCCTTGGATTTCGTGCCCGCGGCGGCCACTTCGGTGTCGGAGTCGTTCGGCGCCCGCGCCAGCCGCACGGTCAACGTTTTCTTCTCGCCGCCCTGACGCAGCACCGTCACGTCGACCGTTTCGCCTGGCCGCTTGAAGCCTACTTTCTGCTGCAGCTGCGGCACGTTCTCCACGGGCTGGCCGTCCAGCGCGACGATGACGTCGCCCGGCTGGACCCCCGCCGCCTTCGCGGGAGAATCGTCGTTCGTATAGCTGTTCACCACGACGCCTGCGATCTGCTTGAGGCCGACGGCGTCGGCGTCTTCCTGGGTCACGTCGCGGATCGCGATTCCCATGACCGCCCGCTCGACGTGCCCGGTCTTCACGAGCTGGTCCATGACGGTGCGCGCCAGGTTGATCGGGATCGCGAACCCGTAGCCCGCGTAAAACCCGGTCTCGCTTGCAATCGCGGAGTTGATGCCGATCACCTGGCCGCGGATGTTCACGAGGGGTCCGCCGGAGTTCCCCGGGTTGATCGCCGCGTCGGTCTGGATGAAGTCCTGAATGCCGTAGCGTGGCTGCGGCAGGCCTCCGAGCAGGCGCCCCTTCGCGCTCACGATACCGGCCGTGACAGTGAAGGCGAACGCCTCGCCCAGCGGGTTCCCGATCGCGAGCGCCCACTCACCCACGCGGGTCGAGTCGGAGTTGCCGAACGCCACGGAGGGCAGGCTGTGGGCGTCGATCTTGATCACCGCCACGTCGGTGTTGGGATCGGTGCCGACCACCTTGGCGGTGAATTCCCGCTTGTCGTACAGCTTCACCGTCACGCGGTCCGCGCCTGCCACGACGTGGTTGTTCGTGAGGATGTAGCCGTCGGGCGAGACGATGAAGCCCGAACCCGAGCCCTGCTCGACCTGCGGCCGGCGGCGGAACTGCGGGAAGAAGTCCTCGAAGCCCGGCGGCAGCCGCTGGGCGTCGGAGCGCTCGACGTGCTGCGACTTGATGAACACCACCGCGGGCTTTACGTGCTCGGCGATGCCGACGAACGCTTCGCCGAGCTCGGCGGCCGGCTTGACCTGGGGCATCTGACTGGCGGGCACGGCGGATTGGATTGCGACCCGCGACTCCGCGGCGCCGCCCGTCTTGGGGAGATTCAGCGTGGAGGCGAACGCCAGGCCGACGACGAATGCAATCGCCACCAGGCCACCAAACTTCAACCAGTCCCGCGTCCGTACCGGCATTGCCGTCTCGATCGTTAGAGGGTTTTACTTCGACTTCTTGTCGTCGTCGACGATCTCGTAGTCCGCGTCCACCACGTTGTCCTTCTTGCCCGCGGCCTCGCCCGCCGGCTCGCCGGCCGGCGCCTCGGTACCGGGCCCGGCGCCCGCGCCACGCTGCGCCGCGTACAG
>DATDFP010000192.1:0-7554 GCA_036522535.1 Gemmatimonadales bacterium | reverse complement strand
CCGGCCGCCACGTAGGCCGAGTACTCGCCGAGCGAGTGCCCCGCCGCCGCGACGCCGCGGCCGTCGGCGTGCGGCGCGAGCACCGCGAGCACGGCCGCCGAGTGTGACAGGATCGCCGGCTGGGCGTTGTGCGTGTCCGTGAGCTCCTGCTCCGGCCCGTCGAACATCAGGCGGCTCAGGCTGAACCCGAGGGCGTCATCGATCGCGCAGAGCGTTTCCCGGGCCGCCGGAAACCGCGCGGCCAGATCCTTCCCCATTCCGACTGTTTGAGCGCCCTGACCGGGGCAGAGCCAGACGATTGCCGCTGCGGTCACCACTGCACCACCATGCTCGCCCAGGTGAAGCCGGCGCCGAACGCGACGAGCAGCACTTTCATCCCGGGTACGAGCCGGCCGGACTGCGCGGCCTCGTCGAGCGCGATCGGGATGGAGGCGGCCGATGTGTTGCCGAAGCGGTCCACGTTCACGTATACCTTGTCCATCGGAACGCCCGCGTGCTTCGCGGTCGCCTCGATGATCCGCGTATTCGCCTGGTGCGGGATCAGCAGGTCGATGTCGGTGGCGGCGAGGCCAGCCCGCTCGATGGCATGATCGCATGCGTCCGCCATCGAAAGCACCGCCGCCTTGAACACCTCGCGTCCGGCCATCTTGATGTAGTACGAGTGGTCCTTGAGCAGGGCCTCGTCCGGCGGGTGCGCGGCGCCGCCGCCGGGTCGGTACAGGAGCTCCGCCAGCGTGCCGTCGGACTTCATGTAGCTCGCGAGAATCCCCCGACCGTTGGTGCTCCGCCGCACGACCGTCGCGCCGGCACCGTCGCCGAACAGCACCGCCGTGGCCCGGTCCGTCCAGTCCATGATGCTGGTGAGCTTCTCGGAAGCCACGACCAGGATCGTCTCCGCCTGCTCCGTGGCGATCAGCCCCTCCGCCACGTTGAGCCCGTAGAGCCACCCGGTGCATGCGGCTCCCACGTCGAAGGCGGCCGCGCGGTCGGCGCCGAGGATCGCCTGGAGATCGCACGCCTGAGAGGGCAGCAGGCGGTCCGGGGAGCAGGTCGCGAGGATGACGGCGTCGAGGTCGGACGGCGTGAGCCCGTTGCGCTGGAGCACGCGCTCGGCCGCGGCCTTCGCCATGCAGGCGTTCGACTCGTTCGGCTCAGCCACGCGTCGCTCGCGAATGCCCGTGCGCTCCACGATCCACTCATCGGAGGTGTCCAGCCGCCTCGAGAACTCCTCGTTCGTCATGACGCGCTGGGGCGTGTAGCAGCCCGTGCCCCAGAGCTCGGCGATCGGACGCTTCATCGGACAGCGCCTCCCTCCGCGAATTCGGCGTCGATGTCCTGATCGAGGTGGCTCTCCACCATCTGCACCGCGACGCGCACGGCGTTCTTGATGGCGCGCGGCGGCGAAGCGCCGTGGCAGATGATCACCACCCCCTTGACGCCCAGGAGGGGAGCCCCGCCGTACTCCGAGTAATCGAGGAACTTGAACAGCCGCGTGACCTCGGGACGGGCGAGCACGTCGGGCGCCGCCTGCTTGAGCATCCCTGTGAACATGCGCCCGGCGGACTCATAGAACTTGAGGACGGCGTTGCCGACGAACCCGTCGCACACGACGACGTCGATCTGGCCGTTCCGGCACTGCCCCGCCAGAATGTCGCGCCCCTCCACGTTCCCGACGTAACGGATCCCGGGCGTGGTCTTGAGAAGCTGGTGGGCCTCCTTGACGACCGCGTTCCCCTTCTCGTCCTCCTCCCCCACGTTCAGCAGCCCGACGCCGGGCGCAGGGTTCTGACGGCCCATGACGTCCCGGGCATAGAGTGAGCCGAGATGGGCGAAGCCGACGAGCTCGCGAGCGTCACAGTCGACGTTCGCGCCGCCGTCGATGACGAGCACCGAGTGGCCCGCTGTGGGGAAGGGAGCGCCGATCGCGGCGCGCTGCACGCCTTCGTGGAGCCGCAACAGCAGGGTCGCCGCCGCCATGACCGCGCCTGTGTTGCCGGCGGAGAGGAATGCGTCCGACCGGCCCTGCTTCTGCAGACCGAGCCCGACGGCGATGGACGAGCCCCGCTTGCTCTTGACGGCGGCGAGCGGTTTCTCCCCCATGCCGACCACCTCGGGCGCCTCTACGATCTCGAGCCGGCCGCGGTCGACGTCGCCGAGCGGCTTCAGCGCGGCCGCGATGTCGGCCGTGCGCCCCACGAGCTGGATGTGGACCGACGGCGGCAGCTCGCCCAGCGCCATCACCGCGCCTTCGACCTCCGCCCGTGGGGCGTTGTCGCCCCCCATCGCATCCAGGGCGATGCGGATCGCCACCCTAATCCTCTACCGCGACCCGCTGCTCGCCGTTGTAATACCCGCAGGTTGGGCAGACGCGGTGCGGCCGCTTCAGGTCACCGCAGCGCGGGCAGGGCTGGAGCGCAATCGGCGCCGCCTTGTAGTGGGTGCGCCGCGCGCGCTTCTTGCGCTTGGATGTTCTTCGCTTCGGTACCGCCATCGGTCCCTGTCCCCTTAGTCGCGGAGCTTGCTTTTGAGAGCCGCCAACCCCTGCCAGCGAGGATCCACCCCCGGCGCGCAGCCACACGGACCCGCGTTGAGGTCGCTTCCGCATCGCGGGCACAGCCCGCGACACTCATCCTGACA
Organism: Gemmatimonadales bacterium; assembly: GCA_036522535.1. GTDB lineage: Bacteria > Gemmatimonadota > Gemmatimonadetes > Gemmatimonadales > GWC2-71-9 > AG12. Next base: position 4,917 of record DATDFP010000192.1, on the reverse strand, counting down.
CAGCACCCCCCACTGCGGCACGGCGAGCAGCAACTCCTCCCGGATGGCGGGGCGTAGGTCGATCTCGGTCGCTTCCTGCGCCAAGGGATAGGAGTCCGGGTCTTCGAGGGCGTCGCGGTCCTTGGTGAACAGCGCGTGGATGTCGGCCTTGACCGCCACCGACACCGCCCGCAGACAACGCCGGCACTCGGTCGCGACGATCGTATCCAACGAACCGCGCCAATAGAAGCGCGCCTCCCCGGCCGCCTGGAGGCGACCGGTCACCCGCACCGGGCCGGCCAAGGCCGCCCCCAGACCCTCGAACAGGGGGTCGTCACCCGCGAGCTCCGCGCGCGTCTCGACGGGTCCGCGAGCGAGCTCCCGGAGGTCAACCAGTAACATAAACGAGCGAACCTAAACCGTTGTGGGACTTGCGTCAAGCTAACTGGCACCGGGCGCGGCCAACTCCCAGAGCTCCCGCTCCGAAAAAAAGAACGCGATCTCTCGGGCGGCGTTGTCCGGGGAGTCCGAGGCGTGGATCGCGTTCCGCTCTTTGGACTCGGCATAGAGCTGGCGCACCGTGCCGGGTTGGGCCTCGGCGGGATCTGTCGCCCCGATTACCTCCCGCAGGTGGGCGACGGCGTTGTCCCGCTCGAGCGCCAGGGCGAGGGCGGGCCCCGAGGTCATGAAGCGGACGAGCGGCCGGTAGAACGGCCGCGCTCGGTGGACCTCGTAGAACGCCTCGGCCTGAACCGTCGAGAGCCTGACCAGCCGGGCCGCGCGGATCTTGAAGCCCGCCTGCTCGAGGTGCGCGAGAATCTGTCCGGTCTTGCCGGCCCCGACGGCGTCCGGCTTGATGATGGCGAGTGTTAACATCAGGTGTCGGGTGTCAGGTGTCAGGGGGCGATGAGGCGACGGATGACGTCCGCCCGTGTCAGGAACCCGACCACGACCCCCTCCCGGACGACCGGGAAACGGTCCCCGTCCTTGGAGCTCATGAGGTTCGCCACGTCCGCGAGGGTCTGGTCCTCGGACAGGCAGAGGACCGTGCGCGCCATCGCGTCCTTTACGAGGATCTGGCGCGGGTCGGTGGAGCCGCGCTGCAACTGGCTACGCGTCGGCGCGCGGAACTCGCCGCTCTTGGTGCGCTGAAGGTAGTCGGGGAGCAGGTAGCGCAGCAGCTCCCGGTGAGTGATCATCCCGACGAAGGAGCCCGTGTCGTCCACGACCGGCAGGGCGCGGATCTCGCGCTCGACCATCAGGCGGGCTGCCTCGCCGAGGGTTTGGTCGTGCCGCACGGTGAACGCCTGCGGGGTCATGATGTCCTTGACTGTGAGCTGGCTTGGCAGTTCCACCGCCGCGAGGGCGGGGAGCCGGGCGACGTCTTCGGGCGTCTGCGCGGCGAGGAGCGCCAGCACCGTCTCCGCATCGGACAGGCTGCGGGCGAACGCCCCGACGACTTGCAGGTACAGCGTGGCGTCGCGCACGGGAGCCACGATGAAGATCACGATGCGCGCGGTGCGGTTCGGGTCTCTGTCCCAGCGGATCGGCGTGACGGAGATCCCGACCGCCGTGGCGAGGCTGCGCACGGCCTCGGTGCGGAAGTGCGGGAGAAACGCGTGCTCCCCCACGCTCACCATGTCCTCGGGCCACGTGTGCTGGATCACGGCCTTGAGACGGTGGGGCTCCGCCACGGCGCCCGCGGCGATCAGGCGCTCGGCGAGCTGCTCGGTCGCCGTCTTGACCGTCGGGGCGCGGAGCGGGACGATGATGTGCTCGAGCCTGAGGACGTCCCGCAGGTTCACAAGCGTTGCTCGAGGAGCTCGACCACGTCCGCCGGCCGCTTCATGACGGAGATCCCGGCGCGCTGCAAGGCGGCCATTTTCTCGGCGGCGGTGCCGCTCGAGCCGGAGATGATCGCCCCGGCGTGACCCATGCGACGGCCGGGCGGCGCGGTCTGCCCGGCGATGAAGCCGATCACCGGCTTGGTCATCGCGCGTCGCACGAACTCTCCCGCCTGTTGCTCGTCCGTCCCTCCAATTTCCCCAATCATCACCACCGCCTGGGTCTCCGGGTCCGCCTCGAACGCGCCGAGACATTCGGTGAAACTCGTACCGATGAGCGGGTCCCCGCCGATCCCGACGCAGGTGGACTGGCCGTAGCCGCGGCTCGAGAGCTGGTGGATGATCTCGTAGGTGAGCGTGCCGCTCCGCGACACGACACCGATCCGGCCCGGCTTGCAAATGTTCCCCGGAATGATCCCGACCTTGCTCTTGCCCGGCGAGATCAGGCCCGGGCAGTTGGGGCCGATGAGACGCGCGCCGCGCTCGTGCAGGTAGGGGAGCACCTTGGTGATGTCCAGGACCGGGATTCCCTCCGTGATGCAGACGATCAGGCTGATGCCGGCGTCCGCCGCCTCGAAGATCGCCGACGCCGCGCCCGCGGCGGGCACGTAGATCACCGCCGTGTTGGGGTTGGTCTCCCGCGCGGCGTCGGCGACGGTGTGGTAGATCGGCGTCGCGCCGTCGAACCGCTGGCCGCCTTTGCCGGGCGTCACCCCTGCCACGACGTTCGTCCCGTAGGCGATCATCTGCCGCGTGTGGAACGAGCCGTCCCGGCCGGTGATGCCCTGCACCAGGAGGCGCGTGTGCTGGTCGATGAAGATGCTCACGCGGCCCGCGCCTTCGCGGCCGCGACCGCCCGTTTCACCGCCTCGTCCATGTCGGTGAGGGCGGAAAAACCGGCCGCGGTGAGGATCTGGACCGCCTCGGCCTCGTTCGTCCCGGTGAGCCGGATCACCAGGGGGACCTTGAGGGAGAGCTGGCGCGTCGCCTCCACGATGCCGTTCGCCACGTCGTCGCACCGGGTGATGCCGCCGAAGATGTTGAACAGAATCGCCGTGACGTTCGGGTCGGCGGTGATGATGCGGAGCGCGTTGACGACCTTCTGCGGGTTCGAGCTGCCGCCGATGTCGAGGAAATTGGCCGGCTCGCCGCCGTAATATTTGACCAGGTCCATCGTGGCCATGGCGAGCCCGGCGCCGTTCACGCAGCAGCCCACCGCGCCGTCGAGCTTGATGAAGGTGAGCCCCGCCTCGCGCGCGCGCGCCTCGGAAGGCGCCTCGGCCGTGGCGTCGCGCAGCGCCGCGATGTCGGGGCGGCGGTCGAGCTCGTTGTCGTCGATCACGATCTTCGCGTCGAGGGCCACCACCTGACCGTCGGGCGTGGTGGCCAGCGGGTTGATCTCGGCGAGGGACGCGCCCACCCCGTAGAAGGCGGCGTACAGCTTCTCCAGAATGCCTGCGGCCGCGCGCGCCTGGGCAAGCTCCCCGTACAGCTGGAACCCGAGCGTGAGGGCCTGGTGCGGCAAGAGGCCGTAACGCGGGTCCACGGCCAGCCGGTGGATGCGCTCGGGGGTGCGCGCCGCGACCTCCTCGATATCGACACCGCCCGCCGCGCTGATCATCAGCGCCGGGCGCCGCGACTCGCGGTCCACGACGATCCCGGCGTAGCTCTCTGTGGCGATGTCGGCGGCGGGGACGACGAGCACCTTCCGCACCGTCAGTCCCTTGATGGTCATGCCCAGGATCGTGGCGGCGTGCCTGGCGGCCTCGGCGGCATCCTTCGCGCGCTTCACGCCGCCCGCCTTGCCGCGGCCTCCCGCATGGACCTGGGCCTTCACCATGACGGGTCCGCCGCCCGCGAGTCGTTGGGCGATCGCGAGCGCCTGCTCCGGCGTCTCGGCGACCTCGCCCCGGGGGACGGGAATGCCGTAGCGGGCGAGGAGCTCCCGCGCCTGGTATTCGTGCAAGTTCACGGCTCGTCCTCGGTGATCGTCGTGCCGGCCGCGCCCTGCAGCGCGGCGAGGCCCTGCCCGAGCTCGGCGATGATCGCGCGCTTCCCGCCCGCGCGAACGAAGGCGGCCGCCGCTTCGACCTTGGGGCGCATGCTCCCGCTTCCGAGCTCTTTGCCCAGGAGCAGGTTGTCGGCTGCGGCGAGGGTGAGGTGGTGGATCGCCGTTTGATGCGGGGCGCCGTAGCCGTGGTATACGGCATCGACGTTGGTGAGGATCAGGAGCACGTCCGCGCCGACCTCCCGCGCCAGGATCGCCGCGACGCGGTCCTTGTCGGCGACGGCGTCGATCCCCTCGAGCCGCAGCACGGGGTCTTCGTACACCGGCGGCCCCCCGCCCCCGCACGCCACCACGATGTGGCCCGCCGCCATCACGTGCCGGATCACGTTGTGCTCCACCACCGCGGCGGGCTTCGGGCTCGGCGCGAGGCGGCGCCAGCGCCCCGGTCGCTCCTCCTTCACCGGGACACCGTGCGCTTCGAGTCGCGCCAGCCGCACCGCGTCCAGGGGGTGACCAATCGGCTTGATCGGGATCCACAGGTGAGGGTCGTGCGCGTCGCACAGCGTCTGGGTGACCAGGGTGACCACCTGGCGCGCCACGCCGGCGCGGGCGAGCGCATTCTGGAGCGACTGCTGGATCATGTAGCCCATCCAGCCGGCGGTGGCTGCCACGAGGACGCCGAGGGGAAGCGGCTCAACCTGATCCGCCGCGATCTCGTTACGCGCGAGCTCGTCGCCCACCTGCGGCCCGTTGCCGTGCACCAGGGCGATGGCCCAACCGTCGCGCGCAAGGTCCACGATCGGCGCCAGGCTTTCACGCGTGTGACGGAACTGGTTCGCGATCGTGGGTCGCTCTCCCGGCGGCGCGACCGCGTTGCCGCCCAGCGCGACGACGATAGTGCCCGGTGTCACGGCGGCGCAACCTAGTGCCGTTCCAACCGGTTGTGAAGTGCGGCCGGATCCATGCCCTGAATGGCCGGTTGGAACGGCACTAGCGGCGGTCGGGAGAGGGAGCAAGCGGCTTCTTGCCGACGCCGAGCAGCGCTTTGAGCTGGGCGTAGTAGCGTCCGAACGCCTCCAGGTCCCC
>DATDFP010000191.1:0-27489 GCA_036522535.1 Gemmatimonadales bacterium | reverse complement strand
GAACGGCGGAGGTGATCCACACCCGACCCTGCTCGTCGAACATGGGATTGTGCACGTTGTTCTTGCTCGTCCAGAGGACCTCGTCACCCCAATACGGCGACGGCCGCAGCAGGGACGCCCCTGCGGCCGGCGGCGTGCTCGGATCGCGAACCGTCAGCGGCACCCGGCTCGCCATGTGTCGCACCGGATCGAGCACCGGCAGGTAGTCCGCGCTGAGCTCCAGCGCTCCGTAGATCTTGCCATTGGCATTCAGTGTGGGATTGCGCCTGTCGGTCGAGGCCTCATCGTGGAGGTACGCCTTTGGGTCCGCCCAGTCCCACTCGGTGATGACGACGTTGCGCTCCAGGCCCTGCGGCCGCGGCGGCGCAGGCGGGACGGCCCCCGCGGCGATCCGATCGGTCCAATCGGCGAACATCGCGAGCGCGCGCTCCCTGCCGAGCTGGCTCAGGGTGCCGAGCATCTGGCCACCCGCTTGTCCTGATTGCAGTCGCCGCTCCCATGCCGCCGCCGAGGACGGGAACGGCCCCAGCGTCTTCGGAATCTCCCGTGTCGCTTTGTTGCCCAGTTGATGACAAGCCCAGCACCCGCCCGACTTGAGGATTCTCAGCCACTCGGCCTGACTGGCCACGTTGGGCGACATGCCGTTGCCGTCGGCACCCGTCGCCGCCTTGGCGAACTCGCTCTTGTCCGGCACGCGGATCAGGGAGAACCAGTAACCAGCGGGGTAATACTCTGCGGCCGCTCGCGGATTCGGCGCGACCACCGCGGTGAGATTGAGCCGTTGCCCCGGTGCGGCCTGCACCTTCGGCGAGTCCACCAGCCCGTAACCGCGCACCCACACCGTGTAACTCGCCTTCGGAAGATCGGGCAAGAGATAACGGCCCTGATCGTCGGTGACCACGATCCGGACGAACCTGGTCGGCAGGTCGCCGGTCTCGGCGATGACCCAGACTCCCGCTTCCGGGCCGTGGGGGCCGCTGACGACTCCGCCGATGTCGTCGTCGTCGATGCGGACCGTTTGCGCGGCGAGGTCGTGGGCGGTCAGGGATATGACGAATCCGACCGCAACGACGCCGACGCACGAGACTCGCTTCGTCATCATGTTTTCCTCCCCTTAGACGCGCGTCACCATCTGTCCCTCGCTCCACTCCTCACCCGCTATCCCCCGCTCGAGTCCTCGCCCCTGATGTCCCTCTCTGTCGTGGTCCTCACCTCCTGTCCCCCTCTCCGTTCGGGGCAGGGGGCACGACGCTCGTGCTTCGTTCCCCGGTGGTCCTCACCCCCTGGCCCGCTCTCCCTTCGGGAGGGGGCACGACGCGTCGTGCTTCGTTCCCCCGTGGTCCTCACCCCCTGTCCCCCTCTCCCTTCGGGAGAGGGGGCACGACGCGTCGTTCTTCGTTCCCCCTCTCCGGAACGGAGAGGGGGCCAGGGGGTGAGGACGCCGAGAAGGGGCCAGGGGGTGAGGACCCTGAGAGGGGGCCAGGGGGTGAGGACTACACGCACGTCAGATATCGCTCCCGGATCAGCGGCAGGAGAGCATCGAGCGGCGTGCTCCACACTTTCTCGTTGAAGATCTCGACCTCGATAGGTCCGGCGTACCCGGCGCGCTCAACCGCCGCGCGGATGGGGCGCAGCTCGATCACGCCGTCGCCCATGATGCCGCGGTTCATCAGCACGTTTTCCGCGGGTACGAGCCAGTCGGACACGTGGAAGCCGACCAGTCGCCCCGCGGCGCGCGCGAGCTCGTCGTGCAGCTCGGGATCCCACCAGATGTGATAGACGTCGGCCACGATGCCAACGACCGACGCGTCGAACCGCTCTGCGAGGCAACGCGCCTCGCGCAGGGTCGTGATGCACGACCGCTCCGCCGCGAACGCGGGGTGCATCGGCTCGATTCCGAGGCGCACGCCGCGCTCCCGGGCGTAAGGAACGAGCGCCGCGATGCCATCCGCGACCATGCGGCGCGCCCCGGCAATGTCCTTACTGGGGAGGGGCGCCGCCCCGCACACGAGCACGAGGACCTCCGCGCCCAGAGCCGCGGCTTCGTCGATCGCGCGACGATTATCGTCGATCCGGGCCGCGCGCTCGGCAGCCGTCGCGGCCGGGAACATCCCGCCGCGGCACACGCTGGAGACGCGGAGGCCGGCGTCGCGGATCAGGCGCGCCGCCCGCTCCAACCCGGTCTCTGCGAGCTTGTGGCGCCAGACGGCGATGTTCGGCACGCCGTGCCGGGCGCACGCCTCCACCGCTTCCTCGAGACTCGCGTGCTCGACGGTGATCTGGTTCAGGCTGAGCCGGGTCGAGCCCGGGCTTGCGCCCGGGGACAGGCTACCTGGACTCTCACCCCGACTCCTCACCCCTGTCTCCCTCTCCGTTGCGGAGAAGGAGGACGTCCTGAGTTCCCCCTCTCCCGAAGGGAGAGGGGGCCAGGGGGTGAGGACCTCACCAAGGAGTTGGGAGGGGGTGAGGACCTCACCACGGAGTCAGGGGGTGAGGACCTCACCACGGAGTTAGGGGGTGAGGACCTCACCACGGAGTTAGGGGGTGAGGACCTCACCACGGAGTCAGGGGGTGAGGACCTCACCACGGAGTTAGGGGGTGAGGACATCATTCCACGCCGGCGAGCGCCAGCACGCGCCGCATCCGTTCCACCGCACCCTCCGGATCGAGCAGCAGCCCCGCGCAGTCTGCGAGCCGGAACAGCTCGGCGAGGTGTCGGACGGAGCGCCAGCTCTCCGCGCCCCCGATCATCCGAAAGTGCGTTTGATGGCCGTTCAGGAAGGCCAGGAACACGATTCCCGTTTTGTATGCGTACGTCGGGGGCTGGAAGACGTGGCGCGAGAGCGTCACGGTCGGCGCCAGGGCGCGGCGGTAGCCCGCTACATCTCCCCGGTCCAGCGCCTGGAGGGCGGCCGACGCGGCAGGCGCGATCGCGTCGAAGATGCCGAGCAGGGCGTCGCTGTGTGCTCGCCCGTTGCAGCCGTCTCCGAGTATCAGCTCGTCGTAGTTCAGGTCGTCGCCCGTATACATGCGCACGCCCTCGGGGAGGCGCGAGCGCATCTCGACTTCGCGCTGCGCGTCGAGCAGCGAGATCTTGATCCCGTCGACCTTCGTCCGGTGCTCGCGGATGATCCCGAGGCACACGTCCATCGCCTCGCCGACGTCGCGCGCGCCCCAATACCCCGCGAGCTCGGCGTCGAACATGTCGCCGAGCCAGTGCAGGATGACGGGACGGCTCACCTCTCGGAGCACCGTTCCGTACACGCGCCGGTAGTCGTCCGGACTCCGCGCCGCGCGCGCGAGTGCGCGGCTGGCCATCACGATCGCGCGCCCGCCGTGCTCCTCCACGTAGCCGACCTGCTCCTCGTAGGCCCGCTCGACGTCGTCGAGCGTCACCCGCTCGCCGGGAGCGAGGTGATCGGTGCCCGCGCCGCACGCAATGAGACTATGCATCGCCCGCGCTTCGGCGAGGGAGCGGCGGATCAGCTCCCGCGCCGCCGGCCAGCCGAGCCCGCTGCCGCGCTGCGCCGTGTCCATCGCCTCGGCCACGCCCAACCCGAATGACCACAGGTAGCGGCGGTAGGCGAGCGTCGCCTCCCAGTCGAGCGGCGCGGCCGAGAGGGGATCGCAATCGGCGAGCGGATCGCACACCACGTGCGCTGCGGCGTAGGCCACGCGGCTCCGGATCGGTCCCGCGGGGACGCTCCACGCGACCGGCTCACGCAGCGCGTACAGCGCGAGCGTGCCGTCAGCACGCGGCAGGTTGATCGTCCTCCCGCCTCTCGACCTCCCCACCCCTTGGCCCCGTGGAGTCCTCGCTCCCTGCTCCCCCTGAGTCCTCACCCCCTGGCCCCCTCTCCCTTCGGGAGAGGGGGAACTCCGGACGTCCCCCCTCTCCGGAACGGAGAGGGGGTCAGGGGGTGAGGACGCTGGGCTGGCCTCCAGCGCGGGCACGTCGACCCACCGGCGCTCGGCCCACGACCGGAGCGCGAGCTCCGCGAGCTGCACGCCCTTTGCGCCCTCGTGGAAGTCGTGTGGGAACGGCTCGCCCGCCGCGACATGACGGAGAAACAGCTCCCACTGCGCCTTGAAAGCGTTGTCGGGCTCGCCCGAATCGGGAACGTTCTCCCACTGCTCGCGGAAATCGACGGGGTTCGGCACGTCCGGGTTCCATACTGGCCGCGGCGTGGCCCTGCGCTGCTGCGTCTTGCAGTCACGCAGGCCGGCGACGGCGCTGGCGAGGGTGCCGTCCACCTGGAGCTGCAGCAGCTCGTCGCGGTACACCCGCACCGCCCAGGAGGAGTTGAGTTGCGCGATGACCTCGCCCTCCGGGCGGCGCAGCAGGAAGGTGGCGTAGGCGGCATCGTCAGCGGTCGCCGCGTAGCGCCGGCCGCGCTCGTCCACGCGCTCCGGGATGTGTGTCGCACCCAGGCAGTGCACGGCCGTGACAGCCCCGACCGTGTGGTCGAGCAGGTAGCGCCAGTGGGTGAACATGTCGAGGATGATCCCGCCGCCCTCCTCCTTGCGGTAATTCCACGAGGGGCGTTGCGCCGGCGGCCCCCAGTCCCCCTCGAACACCCAGTACCCGAACTCACCGCGCACGCTGAGAATACGGCCGAAGAAGCCGCTGTCTACGAGCCGCCGGAGCTTGAGGATGCCGGGGAGAAAGAGCTTGTCCTGGACGACGCCGTGCTTCACGCCGCTGCGACGCGCCAGGGAGGCGAGCTCGAGGGCGTCCTCCGTCGTGGTCGCGAGCGGCTTCTCGCAGTAGACGTGCTTCCCCCGAGCGATGGCCCGGCGCAGGTTGGCGGCGCGGAGCGGCGTCGTCGTGGCGTCGAAGTAGATCGTGTCCGCCGGGTCCGCGAGGCAGGCATCCAGGTCGGTCGAGACGCGTTCGAGGCCGTGCGCTCGGGCGACGTCCCGGAGCTTCGACTCGCTCCGCCCGACGAGGATCGGGTCCGGGAGCAGTCGCTCGCCGTCGGACAACGGCACACCGCCCTCTCGCCGGATCGCGAGGATCGACCGGACGAGATGCTGGTTGAGCCCCATGCGTCCGGTGACGCCGTTCATAACGATGCCGATCCGTCGCGTCGCCATGCTCGCCTCTAGGTCCTCACCCCCTGGCCCCCTCTGTTGCACGGTAGGTCCTCACCCCCTGGCCCCCTCTGTTGCACGGTAGGTCGTCACCCCCTGGCCCCCTCTGTTGCACGGTAGGTCCTCACCCCCTGTTCCTCTCTCCGTTACACGGTACGTCCTCACCCCCTGTCCCCCTCTCCCTTCGGGAGAGGGGGAACTCCGGACGTCCCCCCTCTCCGGAACGGAGAGGGGGCCAGGGGGTGAGGACGCTGATAGGGGGCCAGCTAGGGGGTGAGGACGCTGAGAGGGGGTCAGGGGGTGAGGACCCTGAGAGGGGGCCAGGGGGTGAGGACCCTGAGAGGGGGCCAGGGGTGAGGACCGGAGCGGGTCACGGGGTGAAGACGGCAGGAGCAGTACGGCCATCGCTCCGCCGAGCGCGAAGGCGATCAACGTCAGGAAGCCGGTGTCGTAGCTCCCGGTCGCGTCGCGCATTCGTCCGACGAGCACGGGAGCGAGCGCCTCGGCGACGCCGTCGGCGGTGACGACGACGCCCATCGCGCGCCCGAGCACGCCGACGCCGAACAGTTCGGCGGCGATGAGCGGGATGACCATGTACTCGCCCCCCAGGCCGAGGCCGAAGACGATGGCGAAAAGGTAGATCGCTCCGCGCGTCCCGGTCCAGAAGAGCAACGGGATCGCCGAGGCGACGAGCCCGTAGATCAAGAGCATCACGTGCTTCTTCGGAATCCGGTCCGCGAGCCACCCCATTCCGAGGCGACCGATCAAGCTCGACACGAGCACGAGCGACGCGATCCGTGCGGCGGCGTCCTGGGAATAGCCGCGGTCGAGGCTCAGCAACAGCTTCAGGTGCTGGTTCGTGCCGCCGACCGCGGCAATCGAGCACATGCTGCCGGCGAGGAGCAGGTAGAAGGCTGGAGCGCGAAGCACGGGGCCGAACTCGGGGGCGGCAAGGGCGGTGGGGACGGCAGGGGCGGCAGTGACCGGTGACTCCGGGACCAGGAGCGTCATCGGCAGGGCTACGACGATGATCAGCGCGCCGAGCGCCCGCAGCGCGCCCTGCCACCCGAGCGCCTCGGTCAGCCACACCGCCAGGAATGGAACGAGGGCGCCGCCGATGCCTATGCCAAGGTAGGCGAATCCCATCGCGCGGCCGCGCGCCCGAGTGAACCAGCGCGACAACAGGACTTGGTTCGGCAGCGGGCCGCCGCACACGTAGCCGAGCGCGTTGAAGACGTAGAAGACGTAGAACCCCGCGAGTGTATGGATCGACCCCAGCCCGACGAGCGCGACGCCCGCCATGAGAATCCCTGCCACCATCAGGCGGCGCGGGCCCAATCGGTCCACCAACCAGCCCGCGAGAAAGCCGAACAGCGGCCCGACGAGGAGCTTCGAGATCGCGTTGCCGGAGGTGACCTGGGCGCGCGACCACCCGAACTCGCGCACCATGAAGTCGTAGAAGAAGGGCAGGCCGTACAGCGCGATCCCCACGATCGCGAACAGCGCGAGGAAGGACGTCGCGGCGACCTGGGCGGGCGCGGCCCGCGACGGTCGGATCACAGGTTCCGGCGCTTGAGCTCGCTCACCGCGTAGTCCGCGGCGCGCGCGGTCAGGGCCATGTAGGTGAGCGACGGATTCACGCACGACGAGCTGGCCATGCAGGCGCCGTCGGAGACGAACAGGTTCGGCACGTCATGCGCCTGGTTGTACGCGTTGAGCACCGACGTCTTCGGATCGCTGCCCATGCGCGCCGTCCCCATCTCGTGCACGCTGAAGCCGGGCGGCCCGTCGTGGTCGTATGTCTCGACGCTTCTGCACCCCGCGGCCTCGAGCATCTCCGCCGCTTGACTCTTCACGTCCTCGCGGATGGCCCGCTCATTCTCGCTCCACGCGCAGTGGACGCGCAGGAGGGGGATGCCCCAGCGGTCTTTCCGCTCCGGGTCCAGCTCCACGTAGTTCTCGTGGCGCGGCAGGCACTCGCCGTATCCCTGCAGCGACATCTCCCACGGTCCCGGCTCGCGGAGGCGTAGCTTCAGGTCCGCGCCCAGGCCGGGCTCCGACGCGCCGCGGCTCCATCCCTCACGACTCGCTCCCGCCTGGATCCCATAGCCGCGGAGGAAGGCGACCTTTTCCTCGCCGTGCGCACCGAGGTTGCGGAACCGCGGGATGTAGGTCCCCGTGGGCCGCCGGCCGTAGACGTACTTGTCCTCGAGGCCGGGCACGATTCCCGTCGCGCCGGCCTTGGAGATGTGGTCCATCAGGTTGTGACCGAGCTCGCCGCTCGAGTTGGCGAGCCCGGAGGGGAAGCGCCGGCTCTTCGAGTTCAGGAGGATCTGGGCCGTGGCGAGCGTTGAGGCGCAGAGGAAGATGAGTCGCCCGGCGTACTCGCGCTCGCCCCCGGTGTTTGCGTCGATCACGCGCACGCCCGCGGCGCGGTCCTTCCGCGTGTCGTAGAGCACGCTCTCCACGATCGCGTCGGTGACGACCGTCAGCCTCCCGGTTTTCCGCGCCGCGGGCAGCGTCGCGCTCAAGCTCGAGAAGTATCCCCCGAAGCTGCAGCCGCGCGCGCACTGGTTGCGCGCCTGACAGGGCCCGCGGCCGTGGTGCGCCCGCGTCAGGTTCGCCACCCGCGTGACCATCATGCGGCGCCCCGGAAACGCGCGCTCGATCGCCTGCTTTACGTGCCGCTCGGCGCACGTCATCTCCCACGGCGGCAGGAACTCGCCGTCCGGCAGGTGGGGCAAGCCCAGCCGCTCCCCGCTCACCCCGACGAAGCGCTCGACGTAATCGTACCAGGGCGCGAGATCCCGATAGCGAATCGGCCAATCGACGCCGTGGCCGTCGCGCCGGTTGGCCTCGAAGTCGAGGTCGCTCCACCGCCAGCACAGCCGCCCCCAAATGAGACTGCGCCCACCCAGCTGATAGCCGCGGATCCAGCGGAACGGCTTGTCGTCGGGCGTGATGTACGGATGCTCCCGGTCGTTGACGAAGAAGTGCCGCGTCGCTTCTCCGAACGCGTAGTTCTTGCTCTGGATCGGATAGTCACGCTCGTACAGCTGCTGCTCGCCGAGGCCGCGGTGCGCGAACTGCCAGGGCTGCCACCACTCCGTCACGTAGTCCCGGCCGTGCTCCACGTGGCGGCCGCGCTCCAGCACGAGCGTCCGCAGCCCTTTCTCGCACAGTTCCTTGGCGGCCCAACCGCCCGTGATGCCGGAGCCCACGACGATGGCGTCGTACGGCTCGCTCACACCGCCCACGCCCGGCCGATCTCTGCGAGGGGCACACATCCATCGAAGCGGCCCGGGACCGGGGCGTGGCGCAGCTCGCGCGTGGCCCCGACCTCGGAGGTGTAGTACCCGACGAGCGTCAGCTCCTTCATCGTGCGAAAGAACGGCGCCTCCTCCGGAGCGGGCGTCGTCGCAAACGCCTCCCGATCCATCTGCAGCAGCAACCCGCGCTGGTCCGTCGTGGTGCACTGCAGGAAGGCGCGGCCACAAGTCTGCCGGGCGCGCGCATCGACGTCCGCCAGACCGGCGAGGAAACGCGCTCGGTCTTCGGCCGCGTAGGACTCCGCGAGCATGGCGTCGATGAACCGATGCACCCCCACGGCGCGCGCGCCCGGTGTATCGGTCTCGGGCAGAATGTGGTCGGCGATCGTCGCGACCAGGTCGGCCTGGTCCGGGGTCAGCGCGCGGGGCCTCCACGCGGCATCGGGGACGGAGCGCGCCTCGCAACCGGCGAGCACGCCGGCGACTGTCGGAGCGGCCAGGGCGCCCCCCAACAAGAGAGCGGCGCGCCGGAGTGCCTCGCGCCGATCGATCACGTCCTGCAGGTGTTGCACTTGTTGCGCGCCGTTCGAGGTCTGTGGGGCCGCCCGCCGAGGCACTCGCAAAACGTGCGCTAGTGAAGGCCCGTGTCAAGCTGGACGCCGTGATCGGCCAGAACGATCAGATGTCCACCCCTGGCCCCCTCTCCCTTCGGGAGAGGGAGCACTCTTGACGTCCCCCCTCTCCGGAACGGAGAGGGGGTCAGGGGGTGAGGACGGGTGCCGAGGGCCCGCTGCACCACACGTCGCGAGCCCGCTACAAGCGTGGGCCACGAGCATCAGGCGCGCACGCCGCTCCGTCGTCGCGGGTGTTGGTGAGTTGTGTCACGCAAAGGGCACGACGTTTGCACTCGCCTGTTCAAACTCGGGTTCCGCCGTCCCCAGAGGATCCCATGTGGAAGCGTTGCAGCCGAGCACGTTGCGGGCGTCCACACGGACTTCCGCATACCCTCATCCTTGCCTCGGTCGGATTTCCGCCGACCTGTAGGTTCTCTCCTCTCCATCACCTCCGTCTGCTGCTGCCGCTCCTCGTCGCCTTGCCGCTCGGGCGCGGTCGGGCCCAGGACACCGGCACGATCACAGGCTTGGTGACGGCGCGCGAAGCCGGCGATCCCCTGCCGGCGACCCGCGTGTCGATTGTCGGGACTTCGCTCGGCGCCCTGGCCGGCGCGGACGGCCGGTACGTGATCGCCTCGGTGCCGCCCGGGACTTACCGGCTACAGGCGCGACTCATCGGGTACGTCGTCACGGAGGTGGCGCAGGTCGTGGTCACGGCCGGGGACACGACCATCGAGAACCTCGAGCTGCCGCCACTTCCCGTCACCCTGCAGGAAGTGGTGGTGGTGGGGTACGGCACGCAGGTGCGTAGAGACATCACGGGCTCCGTGGCTTCGGTGGCGGTCGGGGATCTAAAAGGCACGCCCACCGTGAACACCGTCGACGCGATACAGGGGCGCACGCCGGGCGTGGACATCGTCACCACCGGCCAAAAGCCGGGCGATGGCGTTCGCGTCCGGGTTCGCGGCACGCGGTCGATCAAGGCGGGTAACGATCCCCTCTACGTGGTGGACGGCATCCCCGCGCCCGGGATCAACGATCTGAGCCCGAACGACATCGAGTCGATCCAACTCTTGAAGGACGCGTCGGCCACGGCGATCTACGGCTCGCGCGGGGCGAACGGCGTCGTGCTCGTCACCACGCGCCAGGGCGGCGCGGGACCGACGACCTTCACGTACGACACCTACGCCGGGGTCCAGCGGGAGCGAAGCCGGTTGCGGATGATGAACGGCCCGGAGTTCGCTCAGCTCAAGCGAGAAGCGAACCGGACCGTAGGGTTGTACCACTGCCCGAGCGGGGTCGCGGCCTGCGATTCCGGCGATGCCCAAATCTTCTGGCCGGTCGAGCTGTCGTCGATCAAAGCGGGGCGCTCGACCGATTGGCAGGATCTCGTGTTCCGTGGGGGACGGCAGGTCAACAACGAGCTCCGCATCGCGGGAGGGGACGAGAAGACGCGCTTCGCGTTGAGCGGCGGCCAGCTCACTCAGCAGGGCATCTTGAAGGGCCAGGATTTCACGCGGCGGTCCGTGCGACTCAACTTCGATCATCTGCTGAGCTCGCGCCTCAAGGTCGGGAGCTCCGGGTCGCTCATCCGGACCTACCAGAATCTGGGCCGAGGCGATGGCGTCTACAGCGAGGCGCTGGGCAACGACCCCCTGGGCGTGCCTTACGACAGCACCGGGAAGCTCCTCTTCAAACCCACGCCCGACGGGCAGCGCGTCAATCCTCTCTCGGACGTCCGGAATTGGATCGACGAACGGACACGCTCGATGATTTACGGCACGCTGTTCTCCGACTACAACCTCACGGGCGCGCTCAACTGGCGGGTGAACTTCGGTGGAAACCTGAACTTCTACCGGCGCGGTGTGTTCCAGGGTGCCGAGACCCAGGTCAATCAGGGCAGTAGCGCCGACGCAGGACTGTGGCAGACCCGCACGTACGAGTACACGCTCGACAACATCCTGACCTATCGCCCGAGGCTGGGCGGCGACCACCGCATCGAGACCACCCTGCTGTACAGCATCCAGCACCAGCGCGTGGAACAGGACACGACCCACGTGGCCGGCCTTCCCTACGAGAGGCAGGAGTTCTACGACCTCGGGTCGGCGGTCCACGTGGACGGCGTCTATAGCGACCTGACCGAGTGGTCGCTGCAATCCTACATGGCGCGGGTGAACTACGGGTTCAAGGACCGCTATCTCGTCACGTTGACCGGCCGTGTGGACGGCTCGTCGCGGCTCGCCCCGGGGCGCAAGTACGGGCTCTTCCCCTCGTTCGCGCTCGCGTGGCGGCTGAGCGACGAGGGGTTCATCAGACGCACGAACCTCTTCTCCGACCTCAAGCTGCGCGCGAGCTATGGGCAGACCGGAAACACCGCGATCGATCCGTATCAGACGCTCGGGTCACTGACCCGCGTCGTCTACTCCTTTGGCGACAACGCGGCGGTCGGTTATCGTCCCGGCTCGTTGCCGAACCCGGACCTCAGGTGGGAAAGGACGGGGCAGCTGGACTTCGGGCTGGAGTTCACCGCGTCCAACGGCCGCCTCTCGGGTTCGGTGGACTACTATCAGGCGCGCACGAAGGACCTGATCATGGAGCGGCAGATCGCTCCCACCAACGGCTACACCACTATCCTCCAGAACATCGGCGCGACCCGCAACACCGGCCTCGAGGTGGCGCTGTCCGTCTTGCCCGTCCAGAACTGGCACGGCCTGCGCTGGAGCACGGACTTCACATGGTCCATGAACCGGAACCGGATCGTGAGCCTGTACGGTGGCGTGGACGACGTGCTGAACCATTGGTTCATCGGCCACCCCATCGACGTGTACTACAACTACAAATGGGTGGGAGTCTGGCAGCTCCAGGATTCCCTCCTCGCCAGGCAGTACAACCAGAAGCCCGGACAAATCCGCGTCGCCGACGTGAACGGCGACGGGAAGATCGACGGTAACGACCGGGTCATCCTCGGGACGCCCTTCCCCGATTGGGCGGGGAGCGTGACGACTCGCTTCGATTGGAGGCGGTTCGACTTCTCCGCCATGGCGGTGGCCCGCTGGGGCTTCATGGCGAACGATCAGTTCCGCGCGAGCCAGAACACGATGCAGGGTCGCTACAACAACCTCGACGTCGACTACTGGACGCCGACCAACCCCTCGAACATCGAGTCCCGCCCCAACGCCGACCAGGAGAACCCCCTGTACGGCGACTCGCGGCGCTACGAGGACGGCTCGTTCGTTCGCATCCGCAGCATCACTCTCGGGTACACGATTCCCGCGGTGCGCGGAGGCCCGCTGCGGGCGCGGACGCTCCGGATCTACGCGACCGCGCTCGATCCGTTCCTGTTCACCCGCTTTCGGGGGTTGGACCCGGAGTCACGGACCGGCTCGAGCACCAGCTCCATGGTCAACTACGCGGAGACCGCCGCCACGCCGAGCTACTGGACGCTCTTGACGGGCGTCACGATCGGGTTCTAGAGGCCGGGAGACGCCCATGCCAAGACGCATTCTCGCCATCCTCGGCGCCGCGCTGCTGGCGGGCTTCGCCGGCTGCATGGACTTGAATGAAGACCTGATCAGCGGCCTGGCCAACAAGCCCTACGGCACGCCGGACGTGTTCCAGGCGCTGGTCAGCGCCTCGTACGAGCCGCTGCGGAGCTTCTACGCGCAAGAGCGCGGCTTCACGCTCACCGAGTTCGGGACGGACCTCTACACCAAGGGCGCCGACGGGAGCTACAAGTTCGTCAACGACTACACGCCGCAGCTGAATCCCGACGTGGACTTCTTTCGCGACACCTGGACGGACTTCTATCGGGCTATCAACACCGCCAACACGGCGATCAGCCAGGCGCCGGCGGTGCAGATGGACTCGAGCCTCAAGGCGCAGCGGGTGGCCGAGGCCCGCTTTCTCCGGGCGCTCTACTACTTCGACCTGGTGCAGATGTTCGGGCCCCTGACCCTCAAGCTCGAGCCGACGACGACGGCAACGACGGAGGCCGCCCGGGCGCCGGTCGACAGCGTGTACGAGGCGATCATCAGCGATCTGAAGGACGCCGAGGCGAATCTCAACTACGTGGCGAAGGACTACGGGCGTGCCACCCGGGGCGCCGCGCAGCACCTGCTGGCGAAAGTCTACCTGACCCGGCAGCGCGACGCCGACTCCGCCACCGACGAGGCTCTGAAGAAGCAGGCGGGCGACTTCGCCAACGCCGCCGACTACGCGCAGCGGGTCATCAACTCCGGCCGATATTCGCTGCTGCCCCGGTTCGCCGACGTGTTCGACTTCCACAACGAAAAGAATGCGGAGATCGTCTGGTCGGTCCAGTTCACCACCGATCCGCTGACCACCGGCAACGGGAATCGCGGACACCTGTACTTCCTGATGGAATACGACGTCCTCCCGGGCATGAAGCGCGACATTGCCAACGGTCGCCCGTTCAAGCGGTTTCGGCCGACCACGTTCTACCTGAACCTCTACGACCGCACGAAGGACGGGCGCTACGACGCCCAGTTCACCCGGGCATGGTACGCCAACAACGTGACGACCATCCCGCGGGACGCTAGCGGCGCGCTCAAGTTCCAGCTCGGGGACACGGCGGTCTACGTTTCGGCGACGGACTCGGACACGGTTCTCGCGAGGACCAAACCCTATCGGGTCTACACACCGAAGACCTACACCAACAAGATCTTCCCGTCGCTGAACAAGTTTCACGACCCGTTCCGACTCAGCGTCAACGACGAGCGCGGCTCGCGCGACTTCTTCGTCGCCCGGCTGGCCGAGACGTACTTGATCGCCGCGGAAGCGCTGCTCCGAGACGGCCGGGCGGCGGATGCGCTCCCCTATATCAACGCCGTGCGGCGGCGCGCGGCCCTCCCGGGGCACGAGGCGGAAATGGAGTTGACGGTGGACCAGCTCACGCTCGATGAGGTCCTGAACGAGCGGGCGCGCGAGCTCGCAGGGGAGATGCTGCGCTGGTTCGATCTGGTGCGCACCCACACCCTCCTGTCGCGCGTCAAGGCGCACAACCCGGATGGCGGCCCCAACATCCAGCCGTATCACGTGCTGCGGCCGATCCCGCGGACGCAGATGGACGGCACGACCTGTTGCTACGCGCAGAACCCCGGGTACTGATGTCCCAGCCACGGCTGTCGCGGCGTCGCTTCCTGACCCGAGCGACCGCGAGTGCAGCCGGTGCCGTCCTCACCCCCTGGCTCCCTGTCGGGTCCTCACCCCCTGTCCCCCTCTCCGTTCCGGAGAGGGGGGACGGTGGGCGTTCCCCCTCTCCCGAAGGGAGAGGGGGTCAGGGGGTGAGGACCGGGGGACACGCGGTGAAGCTCGGCGTCGCGAGCTACTCGCTGCGCAAGTTCCCCCGCGACCGGGCGATCGAGATGGTGAAGGCGCTCGGCACGCGCTATGTGAACTGGAAGTCCGTTCACCTGCGGTACGAGCTGCCGCCGGCGGAGCTGGCGGCGGCGCGGCGGGAGATCGAAGCGGCCGGACTCGAGATCGTGGGCGGGGGCGTGATCACCTTCGAGCGGGACTCGGACGAGGACGTGGAGAAGTACTTCGCGTACGCGAAGGGCGCCGGCATGCCGCTCATCACCATCCACTCGGACCCGCGGATCCTGCCGCGCATCGAGCGGCTCGCCAGGCAGTATGACATCGCCGTCGCGATCCACAACCACGGCCCCGAGGACAAGCATTTCCCGTCGCCCTACGACGCCCTGAAGCACGTCCGCAACATGGACCGCCGGATGGGGCTGTGCATCGACATCGGGCACACCGTGCGCACCGGCACCGACGTCGTGCAGGCGGTCGCGGACGCTGGGCCGCGGCTCCTCGACATGCACGCGAAGGACCTGCGCGACTTGAAAGATAAGGAGAGTCAGTGCATCGTCGGCGAGGGCGCCATGCCTCTGCCCGAGATCTTCCAGCAGCTCCAGGCGATCCGCTACCCGGGCTACGTCAACCTCGAGTACGAGATCGACGCCGACGACCCGCTGCCGGGGATGAAGCAGTCGTTCGCCTACATGCGCGGCGTGCTCGCGGGGCTCGCCGCCGCCGGCCGCCGCCACGGGGCCGCTCAATGATCCTACGATTCGCCGGAGGTGAGACATGTCGGAGCCGAAGATGCCACGCCGCGAGTTCTTGAAGGACGCCGCCGCCGGCGTCGCGGGGATCGCCGTCACCTCGCTGCCGGCGGTGAGTTACGCCAGGATCCTCGGCGCGAACGACCGCGTGCGCGTCGGAATCGTCGGATTCTCCGACCGCTTCCGCCAGGCCTTGCTCCCCGCGTTCGGCAAGGTCGCCAAGGAGTTCGACTTCGAGATCGTCGCCGTCTCGGACATCTGGAGCCGGCGGCGCGATGAGGGCGTGGCCGAGATCGAGAAGGTGACGGGAGCGAAGCCGCGCGCGTTCCGCAACAACGAGGAGATGTATGAGGCGCGGGTGACCGACGCGGTGATGATCTCGACGGCCGATTTCCAGCACTCCTACCACGGCGTCGAGGCGATCCAGGCGGGTCAGGATGCCTACATCGAGAAGCCGCTCGCCCACCGGATGGAAGACGCCATCGCGATCCGCGACGCCGTGAAGAAATCGGACCGGATCGTCCAGATCGGCACGCAGCGCCGCAGCGCCGCCAACTACCAGATGGCCAACGAGTACCTCCGGTCGGGGAAGTTCGGCGACATCGTCATGGCCGAGATGACGTGGAACGTCAACCAGCCGGGCCGCTGGCGCCGCCCGCAGCTCGTCGCCGCGCTCAAGGAGGAGGACACGGACTGGAAGCGGTTCCTCATCAACCTGCCCCCCGAGCCGTGGGACCCGCGCAAGTACCTCGAGTATCGCCTCTTCTGGCCGTACTCGTCGGGCATCCCGGACCAGTGGATGGTGCACCAGATCGATACGGTGCACTGGTTCACCGGCCTGCCGCGCCCGCGCAGCGTCGTGGCGAATGGCGGCGTCTACCTCTGGAAGGACGGCCGCAAGAACTGGGACACCGCCACGATCGTGTTCGACTATGGGCCGCTCGACGATCCCTCGAAAGGCTTCCAGGTCGTGTACTCGTCCCGCATGACCAACTCCGCCGGGGGCACCAAGGAGCTGTACTACTCGAACGCCGGGATGTTGAACCTCGACACCAACGAGATCACGCCGACGGGCGGGCTCACGGAGCGCTTCGCGGCGCAGATGGGCATGAAAGCCAATGAGCTGCCCGCGATGAAGCTCTCGGAGGCCGCGGGGACGGAGACCGCGGCGGACACGGGCGCTGATTCGTCCACGACGGCCAACGTCCGGAACTGGATGGAGTGCGTGCGCTCGCGCAAGCAGCCGAATGCGTCAATAGACGCCGGCTACAGCCACGCCGTGGCCCTGTGCATGACCGTCGCCGCGATGCACAGCGGCAGGAAGGTCACGTTCGACGACGGCAAGCAGGACATCGTCATGAACTGAGGAGCCAAACGAGCATGCGGAAGGCCTGGCCGCTGTTGGGACTGGGGCTCGCGGCGCTTTCCTCACCCCCCGTTCCCTTTGAGTCCCCCCCTGTCCCCCTCTCCTTTCAGGAGAGGGGGGACGATGGGCGTTCCCCCTCTCCCGAAGGGAGAGGGGGCCAGGGGGTGAGGACGCAATGGGGACAGGGGGTGAGGACCCAAGCACATCAGGGGGTGAGGGCACCCCGCGTCGAGGTCGTACCGCGCGAAGCCGAGCGCCGGGTCGACGTCCTGGTCGACGGAAAGCCGTTCACCTCGTACATCTATCCGACGACGCTCAAGAAGCCGACCCTGTACCCGCTGCGCACGGCGTCGGGAGCGGTGGTGACGCGCGGCTGGCCGCTGGAGCCCAGACCGGGCGAGCGCGTGGACCACCCGCACCAGGTCGGACTGTGGTTCGATTACGGAGACGTGAACGGGCTCGACTTCTGGAACAACTCGGACGCGATTCCCGCGGCGCGCGCGCCAAAGATGGGTACGATCCTGCACCGCGCGGTGCGCCGCGCGGAAGGCGGGCCGGGCGAGGGCGTGCTCGAGGTGACGGCCGAGTGGGTCGACTTCCAGGAGAAGCCGCTACTGCGTGAGGACACGCGGTTCGTGTTCCGGGCCGCCGACGGCCTGCGCGCAGTCGATCGGCTCACGACGCTTACCGCGCTCGGTCAAGCGGTGACCTTTACCGATAATAAGGAAGGGCTGATCGGGATGCGGGTGGCGCGCGCGCTCGAGCAGCCCTCCACGACGCCGGAGGTCTTCACCGACGCCGGGGGGCACGCGACGACCGTCCCGGTGCTGAACAACGAGGGTGTCACCGGGCGCTACCGGAGCTCGGAGGGGCTCGTCGGAGACTCCGTGTGGGGCACGCGTGGTCGCTGGACGATGCTGTCCGGCGCCGTCCGGGGAGAGGCGGTCACGATCGCCATCCTGGATCACCCGCGCAACGTCGGCTTTCCGACCTTCTGGCACGCGCGCGGCTACGGGTTGTTCGCCGCCAACCCATTGGGGTGGAAGGCGTTCACCAACGGGAAGGAGGAGCTGAACTTCCGGCTCGCCCCGGGAGAGTCCACGACTTTCCGCCACCGCGTCCTCATCCTGTCCGGCGCCGTCACACCCGAGCAGATCGAAACGCACTACCGGGACTTCACTCGGTGACCCGACCACCGCAGGTGGTCAAGATCCATGCGGCGGACAACGTCGCGGTGGCGGTCGGCGCACTCTCCGCGGGAACCGGCGTCGTGGTCGAGGACGAGTGCATCGTGCTCCGCGAGGACATTCCCGCAGGCCACAAGATCTCCCTTCGGGCCCTCGAGCGGGGCCAGCTGGTCGTGAAGTACGGGTTCCCTATCGGGGAGGCGACCGCGCCTATCGCGCCCGGTGCCTGGGTGCACACTCACAATCTGAAGACGCGCCTCCAGGGGTTGGTGGAGTACCGGTACGAGCCCTCTGACCGAACGCGGAATGCGGATCGCGAAACGCGGAACAGCCGTTCCGACCTCCGCGTTCCGAGTTCCGCGTTCTTCAGCGGCTACCGCCGCCGTAACGGCCGCGTCGGCACGCGCAACGAGGTGTGGATCCTCAACACAGTCGGCTGCGTCAACCACGCGGCCGAGCGAATTGCGCGGGAGGGAGCGGAGCGGTTCGCGTCGGGAGGGGGAGGGAGGGGACCGATCGACGGGGTTTACGGTTTCTCGCATCCCTACGGCTGCGGCCAGCTCGGCGACGATCTCCGGAACACGCAGCGCGTCCTGGCTGGCCTGATGCGCCATCCCAACGCGGGCGGCGTGTTGGTGCTCGGCCTCGGCTGCGAAAATAATCAGATGGATGACCTGCTCCGGCTCGCCGGAGACGTCGATCGCACGCGGCTCAAGTTCTTCAATAGCCAGGATGTCACGGACGAGGTCGATGCAGGGCTCGAGGCCGTGGCGGAGCTCGTGGCGGCGATGGAGGGCGACGCGCGGGTCGAGTGCCCCGCCTCCGATCTCGTGCTCGGCCACAAATGCGGCGGCTCGGATGGCTTGAGCGGGATCACCGCCAACCCGCTCGTCGGCCGCATCGCCGACCGGTTGACGGCGCTCGGCGGAGGGGTGATCCTCACCGAGGTGCCGGAGATGTTCGGAGCGGAGCAGCTCCTGATGTGTCGAGCGGTCGATGAAGCGGTCTTCAGGGACATTGTGGCGCTGGTCAACGATTTCAAGGAATACTTCGTGCGGCACGGACAGCCCATCTACGAGAACCCGTCGCCGGGCAACGTGGCGGGCGGCCTGACGACGCTCGAGGAGAAGTCGCTGGGCGCAGTCCAGAAGGGGGGGCAGGTCGCGGTGACCCGCGTGCTGCGCTACGGCGAGCCGGCGGCGCCGGGCGGTCTGTCCCTTCTGGAGGCGCCGGGCAACGACGGGGTGTCGTCCACGGCCATGGTCGCGAGCGGCGCGACACTGCTCCTCTTCACCACCGGACGCGGCACGCCACTCGGATTCCCGGTGCCGACGCTCAAGATCTCGTCCAACACGGCCATCGCCGAAAAGAAGCCGCACTGGATCGACCTGAACGCAGGGGCGCTGCTCGACGGCACCGCCACGATGGACCGGCTCGAGAACGACCTGTTCGCATTGGTCCTCGACGTGGCCTCCGGACGAACGCTTGCCAACAACGAGAAGCACGGTTATCGCGAGATCGCGATCTGGAAGGAAGGGGTTACGCTGTGATCGCCAACGGTGTCGTTGTCGCGGCCCTCGCGGCTGTGTTGCAGACCATGCCGCCCGCCGCCGCGCGACCCAACGAGCTGACGGCCGCCGAGCGGGCCGCCGGATGGCGCTTGCTGTTCGACGGGCGGACGCTCACCGGCTGGCGGGGCCTCGGCTACGACAGCGTGCCGACCGCTCACTGGAAGGTCACGGACCGTGCGATCGAGAAGATCGCGAGTGGCAACGTTCCCAAGCTGGCCGACGGGCAGCCCGCGCACGGCGGCGATCTCATGACCGTGGACAGCTTCGGCGACTTCGAGCTGGCGTTCGAGTGGAAGGTCGCGCCGGGCGCGAATAGCGGCGTCAAGTACAACGTCTCAGAGCAGCTTTCGATGTCGCAGGCGCCGAATCACGCCGCCCTCGGCTTCGAGTACCAGATTCTGGACGACGACCGGCACGAGGACGGGAAGTTGCCGAGCCACCGCGCCGGCGCCCTGTACGACCTCATCGCGCCCAACGCGCGCAAGCAGCTGCGCCCGGTCGGCGAGTGGAACCAATCCAGGATCGTGTTCCGCGGCCGGCACGGCGAGCACTGGCTGAACGGCGAGAAGATCGTCGAGTTCGACCTCGGGACCCCCCGCATGGATTCGCTCATCGCGGCGAGCAAGTACCGCTCGATCCCGGGGTTCGCCGACCGCCGCGAGGGGCACATCGTGCTGCAGGACCACGGCGACGAGGCGTATTTCCGCAGCATCAAAGTGAGGGGACGATGAAACGCCGCCGGTTTTTGCAGACCGCATCAGCCACGGGACTGGGGCTGGTGACGGCGCGCGCGCCGCTCCTCGCGCTCAGCGGCTCGCCGAACGACAAGGTCGTCGTGGCCATCATGGGTCTGAACGGCCGCGGCACCGTGCTCGGGCGGACGTTCGCGCGGACGCCCGGCGCCGAGGTGGCCTACGTCTGCGACGTGGACGCGCACGTGCTGGCGAAGGGCGTCGCCAAGGTCGCCGAGGTGCAGCCGAAGGCCCCGGAGGGGCTGGGCGATTTCCGGCGGGCGCTCGAGAGCAAGAGCGTCGACGCGCTGGTGATCGCCGCGCCCGACCACTGGCATGCGCCGGCCACGATCCTCGCCCTGCAGGCGGGGAAGCACGTCTATCTGGAGAAGCCGTGCGGGCACAATCCTCACGAAGGCGAGCTGCTCCTCGAGGCCCAGCGCAGGTACGGCCGCCTGATACAGATGGGGACCCAGCGGCGCTCGAGCCCCCTCGCCATCGAGGCGATGCAGGCCATCCAGGAAGGCGTGATCGGGCGCCCGTATTTCGCGCGCGCCTGGTATGCCAACACGCGCGCCTCCATCGGGCGCGGCAAAGAGACGACCGTTCCGGCGGAGCTCGACTACGAGCTGTGGCAGGGCCCGGCGCCGCGCGCTCCTTACCGCGACAACGTCATCCACTACAACTGGCACTGGTTCCGGCGCTGGGGAACGGGTGAGATCTGCAACAACGGGACGCACGAGATCGACGTCGCCCGCTGGGCGCTGGGGGTGGACTACCCGACGCGCGTCACCTCGACCGGGGGCCGCTACCACTTCGACGACGACTGGGAGTTCACGGACACTCAGGAGGCGGGATTCGAGTTCGAGGGGCAGAAGTCGATCGTGTGGCAGGGATTCTCCTGCAACGGCTTCCCGACCCAGAACCGCTCGCGCGGCACGAGCATCCAGGGCACTGCGGGGAGCATGGTGCTGGATCAGGACGGCTACACGGTGTACGATCTCCAGAACAAGGTCGTCAAGCAGGCGGTGACCCCGGTGAGCGCCGACCCGCTTGCCACGAGCGGCGACGACCGGCTAACGGCGCTGCACGTCGCGAACTTCGTCGACGGGGTCCGCACCGGGGCTGCGCTCCACCAGCCCATCGAGGAGGGCGTGAAGAGCGTACTGCTGTGCCACCTCGGCAACATCGCGCAGTGGACGGGCTATGCGCTGCGCATCGATCCGCGCTCGGGCCGGATCCTGGGCGACGAGGAGGCGATGGCCTACTGGCGGCGGGAGTACGCCCCGGGTTGGGCGCCGGTCGTCTAGTGGCGGACGCGCTCGTCCTTCACGAAGACCGCTGCTTCGATCCCGATCCCGCGACCCGGCGCGCGGCGCGGTCGCTGTACGAGGAGACGCGGCACCTCCCCATCGTGGCTCCGCACGGGCACGTCGATCCCCGGGTCCTCGCCGAGAACGCGCCCTTCGCCGAGCCCGCGGCGCTGATCGTCCAGCCCGACCATTACATCTTGCGGATGCTCTACGCGCGGGGAGTTCCCCTCGAGGCGCTCGGCATCCCGCGCCGGGACGGCCACCCCGTCGAGGCGGATCCGCGCAAGGTCTGGCGGCTCTTCGCCGAGCACTACTTCCTGTTCAGCGGCACGCCCACGGGCGCCTGGCTCGACCACGAGCTCCACGAGGTGTTCGGGATCCGGCGCCGGCTGACGGAGGAGACGGCCGGGCCCATCTACGACGAGATCGTCGAGAAGCTCGGCTCACCCGAGTTCCGGCCGCGCGCGCTGTTCGAACGGTTCAACATCGAGGTGCTCGCCACCACCGACAAAGCGAGCGATACGCTCGACTGCCACCGTGCGATCCGGGAGTCGGGTTGGAAAGGGAGGGTCATCCCGTGCTTCCGTCCGGATGCCGTTTTCAAGATCGCGGCGCCCGGCTGGCCGGCCGAGCTCGAGGCACTCGGCCGGGAGCACGGCGCGCCGCTCGTGGACTACGCCGAGTTCGTTCGCGCCCTCGAGGATCGTCGCACGTTCTTCAAGCGTCTGGGTGCCACCGCCACCGATCACGCCGTGCTCGAGCCGTACACGGCATGGCTCTCCCCGGACGACGCCGAGGTGCTGTTTCAGCAGGCGCGCCAGGGGGAGGCGAGTCGCGCCGACGAGCGGCGCTTCGAGGCCCACCTCTTGATGGAGATGGCGCGGATGTCGCTCGAAGACGGGCTCGTGATGCAGATCCACCCGGGGGCGTTCAGGGACCACAATCGGTCGCTCTCCGAGCGGTTCGGCCCGGACCGGGGGGGAGACATCCCCGTCGCGACGGAGTTCACGCGCAACCTGCGCCCGTTGCTCAACGCGTACGGGAACGACGGGAGATTGACGCTCGTGCTGTTCACGCTGGACGAGTCGACGTACAGCCGCGAGCTGGCGCCGCTTGCGGGCCACTATCCGGCGGTGCGCCTCGGACCGCCGTGGTGGTTCCACGATTCCATGCTCGGCATGATGCGGTTCCGCGAGCGCACCATCGAGACGGCGGGGATCCATAAGACCGCGGGCTTCAACGACGACACTCGGGCGTTCTGCTCCATCCCGGCGCGCCACGATCTGGCGCGCCGCATGGACGCCAATTTTCTCGGGGGCCTGGTCGCGCGGCACGTCATCGAGATGGATGAGGCCCGCCGCATGGCGCGGGCGCTCGCGTACGATCTGGCGAAGGAGACGTACAAGCTGTGAGGGGGTGGCCGATGGATCGTCGCGCGTTCCTGGAAACGTCAACGCTCGTTGCGGGGAGCGCGATGCTCGGGGAGATTGCGGTAACCCGGGCGCGCGCGGAGGCGCCGATGGTCGGCATCCAGGTGGGCGCCGTCTCCTTCGTGGACGAGGGCACGGACGCGGTGCTCGATCGGCTCGAGGAAGCGGCCGGGATCAATACGCTGTTTCTCGCCACCTTCACCTACGGGCGCGGCATCGGCGGCCGGCAACTCCGAGGGCAGCCACTCCCGGATCACGGGAGGCAGGAGTACGACGACGACTTCCGCGGCGGAAACTTCGCCACGCCGCATCCGCAGTACTACCGGACCACGAGCATCGCTCCCGAGAAGGCGCCGGACCATCCGGGCTACGACGTGATCGCCGATGTGCTGCCGGCGGCCCGCCGCCGCCGGATGAAGGTCGTTTGCTGGTTCGAGGACGTGTTTCGGCGTGACGTGCCTGGCTTCGAGCAGGCCGCCGAGATCGACGTCCACGGCGAGCCGACCGGGCTCGCCTGCCATCGGAATCCAAACACCCGGAACTTCTGGCTCGCCCTCGTGGAGGACTACCTGCGGTCGTACGACGTCGACGGCCTCATGTGGGGCAGCGAGCGCCAGGGCCCGCTCGACAACGCGCTGGGCGCGAATCACGGCGGCGCCACCGCCCGGGTCGCCTGCTTCTGCCGCTACTGTCTCGATGCGGCCCGCAAGGCGGGGATCAACGGGGACCGAGCGCGGGAGGGCTACCTGGAGCTCGAGCGCTGGGCGGCGGGGCTGCGCGCCGGCCGCCGGCCGGCCGACGGCGCCTTCGTCACCTTCTGGCGGCTGCTCGTCAGATATCCGGAGCTCCTCGCCTGGGAGCACCTGTGGAACGAGGGGTTGAAGGACACCTATCGCGACCTGCACGGGGTCGCCCACGCTATTGCCCCCGCCAAGGACATCGGCTGGCACATCTGGCACAACAACTCGTTCTCGCCGTTTTACCGGGCCGAGCAGGACTACGAGGAGTTCGGCGGGTATTCGGACTTCGTGAAGGTTGTGATGTACAACAACTGCGGCGGACCGCGCCTGACCCAGTACGTCCGGAACGTCCACGGAACCCTGTTCGCGGACCTCACTCCCGAGCAGATCCTCGACCTCACCTACGGCGTCCAGCAGTATCGCGAGCGGCCCCTCGATCGCATCCCGGAGGAGGGGCTCTCGGCCGACTACGTGCTACGCGAAACGCGCCGTGCCGTCGCAGGCGCCGGGCCGCGCCTCAAGATCTGGCCCGGGATCGACATCGACATCCCCACCGGGCCGACCGAGAAGAAAACCAAGCCGGACGACGTGTATCACGCGGTGAAGGCAGCGTTCCAGGGCGGCGCCCGCGGCGTGCTCTTGTCGCGCAAGTACTCGGAGATGAAGCTGGCGAATCTGCGCGCCGCGGGCCGTGCGGTGCACGAGCTCGAGCCGGCGTAGGTCCGATCCACGTATCCACGGACTCAGGGCGCTCCGCCGCGCCACTGGTCGCGCAGCAAGCGCTGTCGCTCCGTGCTCTCCCGAAGCTCCTCGATCGTGACGATGGGGCGCTCGTAGCCCGTCACGGCCACGCGCGTGCGCCACGGACCCGTGGGCTGCCGGACCTCGATGGACACGGTGTCGCCGACCCGCAGCCGGTCGGCGTGCAGTGCGACGCTCATGTCTCGGAATCTTCGTCCTGCGATTGGGCATTAGCCGACACTCGAATTGACACTGCATGCCTGCGCCGGGTGGGTTAACCCCGGGGCGATGCCCCGGGGTTAAGAGTGAGCACGCACTGGTAGATGGTCCGGGTCAACCGGAGCTAGGGCATGTCCCTGGCTTGCCTAGATGCGCGTGCCTGCGCGGGACGTCCGCCTTGCCCTCCACAACGCCCCGTCACCTCACACGCCTCAGTCTCGTGGCACGTCCACTCGGTGCCGGGATGTGGTACGGTGTGCCCCGGGCCGCCGGCCCCGGGGTAAACCACCCAGACGAACTGACGGCAACTCAAGTTGCTGCGGTGAAGAGGCCGTTTACTGCGAGGCTCACATCGCGGAATCCTCGTCCTGCGGTTTCGCACGCACCGGCCGCCGGACTGACACCGTATGGACGCGCCGGGTTGGTTAACCCGGCGGCCGTGCCCTGGGGTTCAGGGGACGGGGACCCACGCCGAACGTCGCGCCGGGTGGGTTAACCCCGGGGCGATGCCTGGGGTTCAGGGGACGCGGGTAAACCCCGCCGCGGCGCCCCCGGGGCTCAGCGGACGGTTGTGCTGTTGCGGCTGAGGCTGCCGACGTGTTTGCGCGCGAGGTGGGTGAGCCAGCCGGATACGGTGGCATGTGTCCAGAGGAAGGTCCTTGCCCCGCGCCAAGCCTCCGTGAATACGCGGGCGGCCACCGCCTCGGCCTCTTCCGGCTCGCAGAGCGCTGTGTAGGCGATGGAGTAAACCGTGGCGCGGTAGCGCGCCCGCAGCTCGTTCCACGCCTGCCGGTCTCCGCTCGCCATGCGGGCCACCAGGGTCCGGTCGGGAGTTGGGCGACCCCATTCCGTTTTGTTCGTGCCCAGACCAGGCATGTGAGTAAGAGTGCGGCGCCGGCCGGACGGTAACGCGCGGAGGGGGGCTACCCTGGCGCACCGCCGCCCCGGGCCGTACTATGAAACACCCGCCGCACACGGTGCACGGCAGATGGACATCGTCCGTGATATCCTCGCCCGGAAGGGCCGCGAGATTGTGTCCGTCACCCCCACGGACACGGTTCTCAAAGCGGCGCGCCTGATGAACGACCGCGGGATCGGCAGCGTCCTCGTCCTCGAAGGCGGGAAGCTCGCCGGGATCTTCACCGAGCGGGACGTGCTCCGTCGCGTCGTCGCCGAGCAACGCGATCCATCCACCGCGCTGGTGCGCGACGTCATGACGACATCGCTCATCACCTGCCAGCCGGAGACGCCCATAGAGGAATGCGCCGCGGTGATGACCGGTCGGCGCATCCGGCACCTCCCGGTGCTGGGGCCGGATGGCCTGTGCGGCGTGGTCACGAGCGGCGACGTGCTGGCCTACCAGCTGGCCGACCGCGAGGCCACGATCAAGTATTTGAACAGTTACATCTACGACGTGCGGTAGGCAGCGCGGTCGCGAGGGCTCGCATTGACCTTCGTGGGGCGCCTGCGCTAAGTTGTTGCTCGATGCCGACCTACGAATATAAGTGCCCGGCCGGGCACGTGTTCGAGAAGTTCTTCGCGACGATGAACGACGACCGCTGGCAGAAATGTCCCAACTGCGGGCAGCGGGCCGAGCGGCTGATCTCCGGCGGGGCGGGCCTGGTCTTCCGGGGCTCCGGTTTCTACGCCACCGACTACAAGCGCGGGGGGGAAGAGAAGGAAGAGAAGAAGGAGAGCGATAAAAAGGAGCCACAACAAGGCGCGTCCAAGCCCTCCGACAGCTCGAAGAAGCCAACAGACTCTGGCGACAAGTGAAGGTGCACGACACCATCCGCGCGGCGCTCGTGCAGGCTGCGGCGCGGCTGGGCGTGTCGGTGACCGCATCCGCGGTCGAGCTGGAGCGGCCGCGCGATCCCGCTCACGGGGATGTGGCGACGAACCTCGCGCTCGCGCTCGCCAAATCGCTGAAGCAGCCGCCCCGCGGCGTGGCCGAGCGGCTGGTCGCGGCGCTGGAGCTGCCGCCGGGCCTGGTGCGCAAGGTTGAGATCGCGGGGCCCGGGTTCATCAACTTTTTCCTCGCCGAAGCCCAGCTTGCCTCGGTGCTCGAGTCGATTCTCGTCGCGGGAGAGCGCTACGGCCGAAGCGATGCGGGCAATGGCATCCGGGTGAACGTCGAGTTCGTCTCCGCCAACCCCACCGGGCCCCTGCACGTGGGCCATGGCCGCGGCGCGGCCCTCGGCGACGCAATCGCCGCGCTGCTCGAGGGGACCGGACACGCCGTGGTCCGGGAGTTCTACGTCAACGATGCCGGCACGCAGATCGACAAGCTGGCGCGCTCGCTGTGGGCCCGCGTGCAGCAGCGCGCCGGGCGCGAAGCCCAGGTTCCCGAGGGTGGCTATCACGGCGACTACCTCATCGAGCTCGCTGAGGGAATTTTGGCGCGCGACGGCCGCGCCTTCGCCGACCTCCCGGAGGAAGAGGGGATTCGCCGCTGTCGCTCGATCGGCGTGCAGTCCCAGCGCGCCGAGCAGGACGAGGACCTGCGGGAGTTCGGCGTCAAGTTCGAGGTGATCTGCTTCGAATCGGAGCTGTATCGGGACCAGCTCATCGAGCGGACCCTCGCGGACCTCACCCGGCGCGGCTATACCTACGAGCAGGACGGTGCGCTGTGGCTGCGGACGACGGCATTCGGCGATGATAAGGACAGGGTGCTGCGCAAGTCGGACGGCACGTACACGTATCTCCTGCCGGACATCGCCTACCACCGCCACAAGCGGGAACGGGGGTTCGCCCGGGCGGTCGACGTATGGGGTGCGGACCACCACGGCTACGTGCCGCGGCTCCAGGCCGCCATGAAGGCTCTGGGCTACCCCGAGGACTTCTTCCACGCCGAGATCGTACAGCTGGTGCGGGTGATGCGGGGCGGGGAAGAGGTGCGCTTCTCCAAGCGGACCGGGGACTTCGTCACGCTACGAGATCTGTTCGAGGAGACGGGCGTGGACGCCGCGCGCTACTTCTTCTTGATGCGCCGGGGCGATTCGCAGTTCGTGTTCGACGTGGACCTGGCGAAGAGCCAAACCGAGGAGAACCCGGTTTTCTACGTGCAGATGGCGCACGCCCGCATGAGCGGGATCTTCCGGGTCGCGGCGCGCGACCCCGCCGCCGTG
>DATDFP010000190.1:0-5988 GCA_036522535.1 Gemmatimonadales bacterium | reverse complement strand
ACCGCAGGTCACGTCGGCGCCAGGGGTCCGACCGGGCACTTGACGAGGGCCTAGACTGTCCCGGACCGCGGTGACGCTCACCGCGGACCGCGGTGAGGATCTCCGGCCGGAGATCTTCGCTCTCGCCAAGTCCCGGGGTTGGACGCTGTACGAGCTGCACCAGGAGGCGGGCAGCCTGGAGGACCTGTTCCACCAGCTCACGCAGACGTCGGGGGGGGGAGCGGCATGAACGCGATCCTCACGATCGCGCGCCGCGAGCTGAGGGCGCTGTTCGACCAGGCGACGGCCTACATCCTGCTGGTCGTCTTCGCCGCCCTGAACGCCTTCCTCTTCTTCCGGCAGGCGGAGCTGTACGGCGTCGCGTCGCTCCGGCCGATGCTCGACATCCTCCCCTGGCTGCTGCTCTTCGTCGTGCCGGCGGTGACGATGCGAGCCCTCGCCGAGGACACCCGCAGCGGCACGCTCGAGGTCGTGCTCGCCCAGCCGATCACGGAGCTCGAGCTGCTACTCGGCAAGTACGCGGGCCAGCTGCTGTTCCTGCTCGTCGCCGTGGCGATGACGTTCCCGATCCCCCTGGGCCTCGCCCTGGGCGGGAAGCTGGAAGTGGGGGTCGTATTGGCCCAGTACGTCGGCTCGGCGTTGCTCGCCGCGGGGCTGGCGGGGGTGGGCGTCTGGGCCTCGAGCGTCACCCGCAACCAGATCACGGCGTTCATCCTCGGCGTCGCGGTGATGTTCCTGCTGATCCTGGTGGGCCTCGATCCCCTGCTGGTGGGTCTCCCGCCCGTGCTCGGCGCCGTCGCCGCGTCGCTGGGGGTGTTGTCCCACTTCAGCGGGATCGACCGCGGCGTGCTCGATCTGCGGGACGCCATCTACTTCGTGACGCTCGCGGCGCTGTTCCTCTTGTTCGCGTACCTGGCGCTGATGCGCCGCAAGCTCACACCCCGCGGCGCGCCGCTCCAGCGGCTGCGGCTCGGCGTCGCGCTGCTCGCGACCGGCCTCATCGTCGTGAACCTGTTCGGCCGGCGCATCGGGGGGCGGCTCGATCTCACGCCCGGGAGGGCCTTCACGCTCTCCCCGGCGACGAAACGGATCGTCCGCAACCTGCCCGATCTCGTGACGCTCAAGCTCTTTGCCTCGGCCGCCCTGCCGCCCGAGGTGGCGTTCCTGAAGCGCGACGTGGACGACCTGCTGCGCGACTACCGCGCTGCCGGGCGGGGGAGGGTGAAGGTCGTCGTACAGGACCCGAGCAGCGACAGCGCCGCCCGGCGCGAAGCGCGGGACCTGGGCATCCCGCCCGTACAGTTCAATGTCCTCGGCCGCGGCGAGCTCCAGGTCAAGGAGGGTTATCTCGGGATTGCGGTCCGCTACGCCGATGGCGTCCGCACGATCCCGTTCGTGCGCCAGGCGAACGACCTCGAGTACCGGCTGACCTCGGACATCCGCACCCTCACGCGCAAGGACAAGCCGGCGGTCGGCTTCGGCGAGATCACCGACCAGGCGGCCGCGCGGGGGCGTCGCAGCTACGAGAGCTTCCAGGAGCAGCTCGGACGCAACTACACGGTGCGGAGCGTGACGCCCAACGACACCGTCATCGGGCCCGACGTGAAGGTCCTGATCTTCGCGGGCACGCCGGACTCGCTCAAGGCGCCGGCCCTGCAGCGCCTGCAGCAGTACATGGCCGGCGGGGGAAGCATGCTCCTCATGGCGAGCGGGATGGCGCTCTCCCCTCAGGGGCCGTTCGCCTTCTCGCGACCGGTCGGCTGGAACGACGTGCTGAAGCCCTACGGCATCTCGATCCGCTCGGACATGGCCTACGATCTCGCCTCGAACGAGCGCGTCGGCATCCCGACGCAGTTCGGCCAGGTGCTCGTCTCCTATCCGTTCTGGCTGCGGGCGCTCAGCACCAAAGCTTCGTCCGTGAACGGGGAGCTCGACGCCGTCCTGCTTCCCTGGGCGAGCACCATCGACACGTCGCACGCGGCAAAGGGGACGGTGACGCCCCTCCTCGTCACGAGTCGCGCGGGCGGCGTCCAGGAAACCACCGTGATGATCGACCCCTCGCGCGAGTTCCGGCGTGACAGCCTCGCAGCGCGGCTCGTCGCGGCGCTGGTGAACCCGCTCACCAAGGGCGCGACCGCCGGCGGGCCGCGCGGGCGGCTCGTGGTGGTCGGGAGCCCGGACTTCGCGAGCGATCGCTACACGCAGAACTCGCCCGACAACCTCGCCTTCGCCCAGAACGCTATCGACTGGCTGGCGCAGGACGAGGCGCTCATCGCGATCCGCTCGAAGAACCGGGCGCCGCCACCTCTCGTGTTCGCGAGCGGCGCGATGCGCGACGCCGTGAAGTACGGCAACGTGATCGGCGTCCCGGTGCTGCTGATCGTGGCGGGGGCGCTGCGGCTGTGGCGGCGGCGGCTGATCACGCGGGAGACGTACCGGCCGCTCGCGGGCGGACCGGCGCCCGAAACGGCCTGACGGCCTGGAGATGCCGAGATGAGTGCGAAGCAGCTCAAAGTCATCGCCATGGGTCTCGCCGTCCTGCTCCTCCTCTGGGGCGCGAGCGAGCTGTTTTCCCGCGGCAGCGACACGGTGACCACCAAGTTCACACTCCCCGCCCTCACCCAGGGGGACGTCGACACGATCATGCTGGTCAAGGGGGCGGATTCCGTCGTGCTCGCGAAGCAGTCATCCACGGCATGGACCGCGAACGGGCACCGTGCCGCGCCCGACGCGGTGGGCGATCTGTTCCAGGCGCTCCACGACTCCGTGAAGCCGGAGCTCGTCGCCGAGGACTCGTCTTCGTTCGGGCGGATGGGCGTGGACAGCGCGAGTGGCCGCTGGGTGCGGATCTCGAACGCGGGAAAGCCGCTGCTCCGGCTCATCGTGGGAGCGCGGGGCTCGGAGTACGCGAGCGCGTACATCCGCCGTCCGGGGGACTCCCGAGTCTATCTCTGGCGCGGCCGGCTGACGGGGCTCCTGGACCGCGGGGCCGATGAATGGCGCGACAAGCGCATCGCGGTCGTGAACCTGGACAGCGTGCGGGCGATCGAGGTCGAGCGCGGCAAGGACCGCTACACTCTGCGGCGTCACGACAAAACCTGGGCCCTCGAGGGAGGCGCTACCACCGCCACCGATTCGGGGGCGGTGGGCCGGCTGGTCGAGCGCTACCGCGCGATCACGGCCGCGAGCTTCGCCTCGCCCAAAGAGGCCGACTCCACGCGGGCGTTGCGGCCGGTGCGGCGCGTCGCCCTGCGCGGCGCCGGGGGCACGCTGCTCGTCGCCTTGAGCTTCGATTCGACGAGCGGCGCGTACGTGGTGCGGCGCACGGGCGGCACGGCGACCGGCGGCGAGCCGGGCGCGGCGTATCGCATGAACACCTGGGACGTGGATGGCCTCACGCCCGCCCAGAGCACCCTCATCGCGGCGAAGCAGCAGGAGAAGAAGACGAAACAACAGGAGAAGGCGAAGAAGAAGTAGTGGTCGCAAGGCCCAACCACTTGGCTTCCCGCAGGTTGCCGCCTATTTTCAGCGCTCACATGCCGGAACTCTCCTTGTCCCGGAGCCAGCTCCTGCTGCTCGCCGGTACGGCCAACCGGCCGCTCGCCGAGGAGATGGCGCAGAACCTGGGGCAGCCGCTCTGCGCGGTGACGATCCGCCGCTTCGCCGACGGCGAGATCTTCGTCAAGATCGACGAGAACGTCCGCGGCCGGGACGTCTTCATCATCCAGCCGACCAACCCGCCGGCGGAGAACTGGCTGGAGCTGCTGTTCCTGATCGACGCGGCCAAGCGCGCCAGCGCCGCGCGGATCACAGCGGTGCTGCCGTACTTCGGGTATGCGCGCCAGGACCGCAAGGACCAGCCGCGGGTCGCGATCAGCGCCAAGCTCATGGCGAACCTGATCACGCACGCCGGGGCGGACCGTGTCCTGGGGATCGACTTCCATTCCCACCAGCTGCAGGGTTTCTTCGACATTCCCGTGGACCACCTGTACGCGGCCCCGGTGCTGGTGAGCCACTTCCGCCAGAAGCAGCTTTACGACCCGGTCGTGGTGGCGCCCGACGTCGGCTCGGCCAAGATGGCCCGCGGGTTCGCGAAGCGGCTCAACGCGTCGCTCGCGATCATCGACAAGCGGCGCCCGACGGCGAACGTGGCCGAGGTCGTGAACGTGGTCGGCGAGGTCGACGACAAGGACTGCCTCATCCCGGACGACATGATCGACACGGCGGGGACGATCACGGAGGCGGCGGCGGCGCTGAGGCAGCTCGGGGCGCGGAAGATCTACGCGTTCGCGACCCACGCGCTCCTGTCGGGTCCGGCGGTGGAGCGCCTGCAGACCTCGTGCATCGACGAGGTCGCGGTCACGAACACGATCCGGGTCTCCGAGGAGCGGTACTTCGAGAAGCTGAAGGTGCTCTCGATCGCGGGGTTGATGGCCAAGGCGATCGGATATGAGCACTCGAACAAGTCGGTGAGCTCGCTGTTCGACTAAACAGCCGCAAGCCGTAAGGCTCAAGGCGTAAGGAGTTGAGGAGACTATGGCTCAGATCGTTTCGCTCGCCGCGAGCCTGCGGCAGGCGGCGGGCAAGGGTGCGGCGCGCCAGGCGCGCCTGCAGGGGAAGGTCCCGGCGGTGATCTACGGGCACGGGCGTGAGACGCAGTCGCTCGAAGTCGCCGCCAAGGCGCTGGAAAAGGCGCTCACCGGCGTCCAGCCCCAGAACACGATCATCGAGCTGGCCTTGGACGGGAAGAAGGTGAAGACGCTGATCCGCGAGATCCAGCGCCATCCCCTTCGCCCCGACATCATCCACGTGGATTTCTACGAGATCCATGCGGAGGAAAAGGTCAGGCTCAAGGTGCCGGTGCAACTGGCCGGCAACCCCGACGGCGTTCGCAACGCGGGCGGTGTGCTCGATCAGGTCACCCGCGAAGTCGAGATCGAGGTGCTCCCCGAGCACATCCCGGACCGCGTCGAGCTCGACGTCACCGCGCTCAAGATCGGCGACTCGCTGCACGTGCGGGACTTGAGCATCCCCAGCGCCACGATCCTCACATCCGCCGACCTGACGATCGCCACGGTGGTGCCGCCCCGCGCCGAAGAGGTCGCGGCGCCGACCCCCGAGGCCGCGACGGAGGTCGCCGAGCCCGAGCTCATCCGGAAGGTCCGCGAGGGCGAGGAGGAAGAGGGCGCCGCCGCGGCGGAGGGCGGTGGTGGAGCGGGAGGGGGAGGGGCGGGTGCCGCGAAGGCCGAGCCGAAGGGCGGCGGCGCGGCTGCGGCCAAAGGGGAGAAGGGCGAGCGATCCGAGAAAGCCGAGAAGCCCAAGGGCGGCAAAGAGAGCTGATCCCTGCGTGCCGTCGTCGGCCTCGGCAATCCCGGTCCGGAATACGCGGCGACGCGGCACAACGTGGGGTTCTGGCTCGCCGACGCGCTCGTCCGGCGCTGGGGGTTTCCCGCCTTCCGCCGCGGCGAGCGCGCCCGCGTGAGCGAGGGCAGCGTGGACGGCATCCCCGTGCGCGTCCTCAAACCCACGACGTACATGAATCGAAGCGGCGCGGCGCTGGCGTCGCTCCGCGCCGACCCCTCCTTCAATCCGGCCACCGATCTGCTCGTGGTGGTGGACGAGTTTCAGCTCCCGTGCGGGACCTTCCGCCTGCGCGCGCAGGGATCCGCCGGCGGCCATAACGGCCTCAAGAGCATCGAGGCCGCCCTCCAATCGCAGCAGTACGCGCGGCTCAGGATCGGCATCGGCCCGCTCCCCCAGGGCGTGGACGACTGGGCGGACTACGTGCTGGCTCCCTTCGCCGACGAGCAGCGGGAGCAGGTCGAAGCGGCCTTGCCCCAGATGAGCGACGCGGTCGAGCGCTGGCTGCGCCAGTGAGAGCGCGGAACGCGGAAGCGGGAACGCGGAACATCCCCCTCTGTTCCGCGTTCCGCGTTCCGACTTTCGCGTTTTGACATGCTTCGGCTCGGCATCGTCGGTCTCCCCAAC
>DATDFP010000189.1:0-6665 GCA_036522535.1 Gemmatimonadales bacterium | reverse complement strand
CGGACCCAGCGCGTGCCCCCCCTGGGCAGGCTGGGCCGCGCGCTCCGCGCGACCACCGAGCCGGTGCTCCGTCCCGTCGAGCGCCGGCTGCTGCGCCTCGGGGGCAACCCCGTCAACGCCGGGTGGTGGCTCGTGATTGCGGTCGCGATCGCGGGTGTGGTGCTGCTGTCGCTGTTCGACTGGGCCGTACGCACGTTCGGGTGGATGTACGCCGCCTTCAGCAGTGGCCCGCATGGGATCGTCGTCGCCTTGATCGTCGCCGCGTACAACGTGTTGTTCGTCGCCCTCATGGTGCGCGTGATCGCCTCGTGGTTCGGCTTCTTCCGCTACTCGCGCTGGATTCGACCGGCCTACGTGCTCACCGACTGGTTGGTCGAACCCATCCGCCGGCTGCTCCCGGCCACGGGAGCGATCGACTTCAGCCCGCTGGCCGCGCTGCTGGTGCTGTGGGTGCTGGAGAAGCTGCTCCTGAGCCTGGTGCTGTGAAGGCGATCATCGCGGTGCACGTGATGCCGCGCGCCCGGAAGACCGAGGTCGCCGGTCGCCATGGCGCCGCGATCAAGATCAAGGTCGCGGCGCCACCCGTGCAGGGTGCGGCGAACGCGGAGCTGGTGCGCTTCATCGCGGAGCGCCTGCGGGTGCCGCGTGACGCCGTCACCATCCGGAGCGGCGCCGCCGGCCGGCGCAAGACGATCGCAGTCGAGGGGGTGGCGACGGACGTCGTGACGCAACAACTGTTGAGCCAACTCGAGTGAGGCTCCTCAAGGCGCTGGTGAACTTCGTGGTGGCGACGCTCATGGGCGCGCTCGGCAACGCCCTGTTCGGTGGGTGGGGGCTCTTGATCGGCTTCGTCGCGGGTGGCGTGAGCGCCTGGTGGGTGGCGAGACGGATCTTCGATGAATAGACGTCAGATGTCAGACGTCAGACATCACGTCTGACGTCTGATGTCTGATGTCTGATGTCTGACGTCTCTGCCTTTGAAAATCCGAAACAGATAGAACAGTGACGGCAGCAACACGACGGCGCCGAGCGCGAGCGCGCCGAGCACGAGCCGGAGCGTCGCACGGGGCGCCGCCGCCGCGGCGATCGTGAGATCGGGTGGCAGGATGTAGGGGTACTGACTGAGCGCCCAGCCCCACAGAATTAGCGAGACCTGCACGGCGGCCAACAGCCGCGCGAGGCGATACCGCCGGTACCCGAGTGCGGCAAGCGCCGTGACCGCGGTGGTGGCCGTGAGGAGGTGCAGCGGCAGAGCCGCGGGCGCGAAGATCAGCCCCTCGCGGACGAGCGGCGCCCCGCCAAGCGAGAGCACCAGCACCAGGAGGGCCGCGCAAAACAGCGCGACTCCGGACCCGAGGGCGCGGCGGCGGAAATCCTCCTGGAGCTCGGCATCCTCAGCCTCGAGCGTCAGGTAGACGCCGGCGAGAAACGCGAATGCCACGAGCGCGAACACGCCCACCGAAAGCGCGAACGGCGTCAGCCATGGCGCCACGTAGCCTGCGTAGAACCCCACCCCGCCCTCTCCCCTAGCCTCCTGCCCCAGTCTCCCTGACGCGATCGCGCCCGCCGCCGTACCGAGCAAGAGCGGCGTGATCAGGCTCGCCACCGCGAAGAGCACGCCCCAGCGCCGCCCCTTCTCGCCGGCCGCGCCGCCG
This sequence comes from Gemmatimonadales bacterium, assembly GCA_036522535.1. GTDB lineage: Bacteria > Gemmatimonadota > Gemmatimonadetes > Gemmatimonadales > GWC2-71-9 > AG12. Next base: position 5,010 of record DATDFP010000189.1, on the reverse strand, counting down.
TAGCGCCAGAACGTGAACGCCGAGCCGCGCAGCACGATCCCGATCAGCACCAGCGAGAGCGGGATGTGGAGCACGATTCCGAGCCGCGCGAACGCGGGGGGGAAGCACGTGAAGAGCAACACCAGCGCGAGGATCAGCCAGACGTGGTTCGCCTCCCACACGGGCCCCATGGCCTCCGCGATGAGCTCTTGCTGGCGCTGCTTGCGGGGTCCGCCGGCGAGCAGGCCCCACACGCCGCCGCCGTAGTCGGCGCCGCCGAGCAGCGCGTAGGCATTGAGCGCCACGAACACGATCCCCGCGAGGAGGTCTGCGAGACTCACGTCACGCCTCCCGCATCCCGCATCCCGCCTCTCGGCATGTAGAACCCCCGCCACTCCGGTACTGCCGGGCTGCGGACGATCTGCCGGTAGAGCAGCCACGCCACGATCACGGCGAGAAAGCCGTAGAGCAGCGTGAAGGTCAGGAAGGGAACGATCAGTCCGGGCATGGGAGTCACCGCGTCCGCCGTCCTCAGCACGCCGTAGATGACCCACGGCTGGCGCCCCAGTTCCGTCACCATCCAGCCGGCTTCCACGGCGATGAACCCCATCGGCGTGGCCAGCGCGACCGCCCGCAGCAACCACCGGGCATGCGCGAGATCGGCGCCGCGCCACGTGAGCCATCCGGCCCACAGCGCCACGAGCGCGAGATAGGTGCCGATGCCGACCATGACTTGGAACGAGAGGTGGACGGCCGTGATGTTCGGCCACTCGTTCCGCGGCACGGCATCGAGTCCCTTCACCTCGGCCCCCGGATCGTGGAACGCGAGGAGCGAAAGCCCACGGGGAATCTCGATCGCGAATCTGGTCGCGCGCTTCTCCACGTCCGGCCAGCCGCCGATCGTGAGGGGGGCGCCGCTCTGCGTCTCGAACAGCGCCTCCGCCGCAGCCAGCTTCACGGGCTGGTGCACCGCCAGGTGGCGGGCCGCAAAGTCCCCCGAGAGGGGCTGCAGCACGGCGGCCGGGGCGCCCACCATCAACGCGATCGTCAGGGCGCGCCGGTGGAAGGCGTTGTCGGGGTCCCTGAGCAGCAGGAACGCGTGGACCCCCGCCACGGCGAAGCCGGTCGCGGCGTAGGCGGCGAGAGTCATGTGGAGCGTCTGCTCGAGCGCCGCCGAATTCGCCATCGCAGCGATTGGGTCCACGTTCACCGCTTGCCCGTGGACGAGGACGAAGCCCGCCGGGGCGTTCATCCAGGCATTCGCGATCACGACGAAGATCCCCGACAGGGCGCCGCTCGCCGCGACGATCAGGCCCGCGCCCAGGTGCGCCGGCGGCGGGACGCGGTCCCATCCGTACAGATAGACGCCGAGAAAGATCGCCTCGGTGAAAAACGCGAATCCCTCGAGGGAGAAGGGCATGCCGATGATCGCCCCGGCGAACCGCATGAATCCGGGCCAGAGGAGGCCGAGCTCGAAGGAGAGGACCGTGCCCGACACCGCGCCCACGGCGAACAGGATCGCGGTCCCCCGTGACCAGCGCTTCGCGAGGTCGAGGTAGATTTCGTGCCCCGTCACCTGCCAGCGCCGCTCCGCCACGACCATCATGAGCGGCATCGCGATCCCCACGACCGCAAAGACGATGTGGAACGCCAGCGAGATCCCCATCTGCGAGCGGGCGGCGAGGAGGTCGGACATGGGCTGCAAAACTAAGGGCGCGCACGTCTTTTCGTACCGACGCACTGCGGATAGATTAATGGTGACAATTGATTCCGTGGCGATTTGCGGCGTATTGCGGCCACGTAAAACAATCCGCTAAAAAGCCGGCCCGTTGCGGCTTGCTCGCCGCGACGGGCTTGCCTTTGACGGGAAACGAGAAAGGGAAACGGGAATCGTGCCGACGCTCCGTGAGCTCCTGAACGATGGGAAAGTGCACGTCCTGGACGGGGCGATGGGCACCATGCTGTACGGCAAGGGCTTCTTCCTGAACGTCTGTTACGACGAGTTGAACCTGAAGCACCCCAAGCTCGTCCAGGAAGTGCACGAGGCGTACGTGCGCGCCGGCGCCGAGATCCTCGAGACCAACACCTTCGGGGCGAACCCCGTCAAGCTCGGCAGCTTCGGCCTGGCGGAGGAGACTGAGAAGATCAACCAGGCCGCAGCAGAGCTGGCCCGCACGGCGGCCGCCGGCCGCGCCAGCGTTGCGGGGGCGATCGGACCCCTCGGGGTCCGCATCGAGCCGTTCGGACCCACGTCCCGAGATGAAGCCTTTGCGCACTTCCGGCGGCAGGTCCAGGGCCTCCTCGCGGGCGGCGTGGACGGGTTCATCCTCGAGACCTTCTCCGACCTGGACGAGATCCACGAGGGCCTGCGCGCGGTGCGCAGCCTCTGCGATCTGCCCGTCATCGCCCAGATGACGATCGGCACCGACGGGCTCACTCACTACGGCACCGATCCGCAGACGTTCGCGAAGCGGCTCGCCGAGTGGGGCGCCGACGCGGTCGGCGTGAACTGCTCGGTCGGTCCGGCCGGGTTGCTCGAGGCCGTGGAACAGATGGTGAAGGCTACCGATCGCCCGATCTCTGCGGTGCCGAACGCTGGACTGCCGAAGGATGTGGGCGACCGCAAGATCTATCTCGCCTCCCCCGAGTACATGGCGAGCTACGCGCGCCGCATGATAGAAGCGGGGGCGCGCATCGTGGGCGGCTGCTGCGGGACGACTCCCGAGCACATCAAGAAGATCCGCGACTACGTCGCGAGCGTGGTGCCGCGCCATCAGCCCACGGTCACGTCGCGCGAAACCGTCTCGCCGCCTGCGGGCGTCGAGGCGGCGTCGCTCGCCCAGCGCTCGAGCTGGGGCGCGAAGCTGGCGCGGGGTGAGCTCGTGACGAGCGTGGAGATCGTCCCGCCCAAGGGCGTCGACCCGACGCCGATGCTGCAGCAGTCCCGCGCCCTGAAGGGCGCCGGGGTGGACGCCGTGAACGTCCCGGACGGCCCCCGGGCGCAGAGCCGCATGGGCGTGTTGCCGTCGGCGATCCTGATTCAGAAGGAAGTGGGGATCGAGACCGTCATCCACTACTGCTGCCGGGACCGCAACCTGCTCGGCATGCTGTCGGACATCCTCGGCGCGCACGCGGCGGGCCTGCGCAACATCCTCATCATCACGGGCGATCCGCCGAAGATGGGGCCCTACCCCGAGGCCACGGCCGTGTTCGACATCGACTCGATCGGGCTCACGAACCTCGTGTATCGGCTGAACCACGGGCTCGATCCGGGGAACAACCCGATCGGCGGGCCCACCCGGTGGGTGATCGGAGTGGGCGTGAACCCGGGCGCCGTCGACCTGGACCGCGAGCTGTCGCGCTTCGCCTGGAAGGTGGACGCGGGGGCGGACTTCGCCGTCACGCAGCCGGTGTTCGACCTCGACCAGCTGGAGCAGTTCCTGAAGCGCGTCGAGCCGTTCCACACCCCGATCGTGGCGGGGATCTGGCCGTTGATCTCCTTGCGCAACGCCGAGTTCCTCGCGAACGAAGTGCCCGGGGTGTCCGTGCCCGAGTCGGTGCTCGCCCGGATGCGGCAGGCGCAGGAGAGAGGAAAGGAGGCCGCCCTCGCCGAGGGGGTGGCGATCGCGCGGGACATGTTCGAGCAGGTGAAGGGCACCGTGCAGGGCGTGCAGGTGAGCGCGCCGTTCGGGCGGGTGGAGGTGGCGCTGGAGGTGTTCGGGGCATAGCGAGCGTCACCGAAGGGAGGCCGGGGGCGTCAGAACGGGGCTGGCTCCGTAACGCCGGGAGAGGCTGAGGAACTCCGCCTGCGCCTGCGGGTGGGGCAGCACGTCGCCCGAAACCAGCAGGTTGTATCCGCTCACCTTCAGGACGAGCACGGCAAAGGCCGCCAGCACTTCGGCGTCGGTGAACTTGCAGTGCCCGTACCGGTTGATGGTGATCGGCGTGTGCAGCAACCTGCCGAAGAACGAGAGCCTGTGGCGATACAGCGCCTCGTGCCAGATCGGGACGATCGGGTCGCCCGTGGTGTGGATCGTCACCAGCGGCCGCTCGAGGCGCGCGGAGGTTTGCAGCTTGGCGAGCTTCGCCGGGTCCGCAGTGAACTGGAAGCGCGCGACGCCGCCGTTCAGCGCGGCATCATCGCGCGACCCCCGGTAGACGCGATCCGTATTGCCGAACGCGGTGCCGCCCAGCTTTAGGATGGCGTCGTTCGTGCCGCGGAAGCTGTACCAGAGGACGTCCAGAGCCGTCGCCTTGATCGACGCCGGATCGCCCGGGTCGATCGGGGCGTGGGTCACGTCGAGAACCTGCTCGATCCGGCCGGCGTTGCTCGGATCGTCGAGCGCCGCTCCGGCAGTTTGCTCGGCCGTTCCCCAAGAGCTCGGATCGACGTATCCCGGGTCGTTGGCGCCCAGGTCCTGTCTCCACACGGGCCACCCCGGGATCGCGCCCGCAAAGAAGTAATCGAAGACCGCCCGGAAGTCGGCGACGTAATCGATCTGCTTGCCGTAGTCGCCGATCGGGCCGCATCCGGCCAGCCCGCCGCTGAACACCTGGGGATATCGCTCCACCGCCATTACGGTGCCCAGACCGCCCTGCGATCCTCCGGTCTGGTACACGTAACGCGGCGTGCGACCGGTGGAGTGGACGAGCAGCGTCTCAGCCGTCGCGACGAGCTCGAGCAAATCCCCCCCGATCCAGGAGTCGGGCTCGATGAGGCCGGTGGCGCGAAAGCTCGTGCTCGCGAAGCCATAGCCGAGCGCGGTGAACAGCAGGGAGACCGGTGACTCGCTGAAATTGTCGGGCAGGGTCGGGGCGTTCGCTGGATCGTGATACCCGGGAATGAAGACGACGAGATCCCGGTTCCACTTGGCCGGGTTGACACAGACTTGAAAGAGCGCTCCTGAGGTCAGCTTTGCGTCGGGCTCCGTGCAGGCCAGTCCGTTGGACTGCATCACGAGGGGCGCCGGGCTGGACACCTCCGGCCGACGCTCCGGCTTCACCGGGAGATCCGAGCAACCGGTCATAACC
>DATDFP010000188.1:0-2568 GCA_036522535.1 Gemmatimonadales bacterium | reverse complement strand
GCGCGCCGCCAGGGCTTCTGCAAGCCGCACGCGGCCCAAACGCCGGCCGGGGACGATGCGCAGGGAACAGCGGTCACCCAAGGCGGCCGCGATCATCGCTCTCGTCGAGGGGCTGACTACCGGCATCGACGGGCGGGACGGCGCCTTCCTCGGCCGCAAGATCTGCCGCCTGTTGGCGGACGCCTACGCGGGTCGAGGACGTCGAGTCCCGCGCTGGGTCGAGCAACTGATCACGTACTACACCGGGAAAAGCCGCGTGTCCTAGCGTTCGGCGACGCCCGGGCGGAGTCGATGTATGGTTTTCCGTTCGAGCAGCTCTCCGCCGTGAATCGATCAACCCTCTCGATCCTGGTCGTCGTGGACGACCCCGGGCTGCGGGAGACGCTGGCGGGTCACCTCCGCAGCCGCGGCTGCCGCGTGGCCGCGGCGACCGATTGCTTGGAGGGCCTGAAAGCGATCCTGCTGAGCAGGTTTGACGCCGTGGTCAGTAGCGTCGTGATGCTGTCGGACGGCGGGTCGTGGCTGTGGCGGGAAGCAACTGCGTTGCGCCCGGAGCTCGTCGGCCGGTTCATCTTCTGCGGCGCGACTCGGCTGCCCGACTCTTTCGGCGGTCCGGTCTACTCTGAGCGCTTCCTGTCCCAGCCGCTCGACTTGAGTATCCTATGGGCGGAAATCTGCGCCGTCACCGAGCAAGGCCAGGTTGAGCCGTCATAGCTCGAGCGTCCCCTGCGTGGGCGGCCGTCGCGGCGCGTAGCGGTCCTGCATCCCGTCGTTCACCGGAAACCCGAACCTCCGTTGGAGTCGTTTGATGCGGCGCGTCAGCGCCGCCGCGTATTCCCGCGGCGCGCTGCTCTGGCGAGCATAGGCGTGCCGGTAGCGCCCGGCGAGGCGTGGGAAGTGCTCATCGAGCACCGGCAGCAAGCGGTCGCGCACGGCCGGGTAGAGACGCAAGGGTCCCGCGTGTACGAACCTGGCGCCGGCCTCGTGGGCCGCGCGGAACAGCGCTTCCAGGCGAGGCAAATCGTCCGTAATCCCCGGAAGGACCGGCGCCACGATGAGCCCGGCGTTGATCCGGCCGTCCGTCAACCGCTGCAAGGCTCGCAGCCGTACGGCCGGCGTCGGCGAGCGGGCCTCGACCTTCCGGATGAGCGCTACGTCCACCGTGATGAGCGAGACGTAGACTTGGAGATCGTTGCGGGCCTGGATGTCCCCCAGCACGTCCAGATCGCGCGCGATGAGCGGGCTCTTCGTGATGATCCCGAGGTTGAGGCCTTCGCAGCGCGCCAGGCGCTCCAGGATGCGGCGGGTGATCCGAAAATGCCGCTCGGCGGGCTGGTACGGATCGGTCGCGGTGCCGATGACGATCGGTGCCGCTTGGGCACGGGACCGAGCGGCGGACCGGAAGTAACGCTGCAGGTCCGACTCCAGCGCGCCGAGGGTTCGCTCCTTGACGAAGATGCGCCGCTCGAACGCCTCCCAGCCGTGCGGCCCGCGGAATTCGCGGAACTCGTCGTCCGAGAGCTTCCCCGCATCGTGCGCCCGCTCGACCACGTAGCGGTGCGCGTAGCGGGCATAGCAATAGGTGCAACCGAACTCGCAGCCGACGTAGGGGTTCAGGGACCAGAAGTCCATGCCCGTCTGCTGCGGCGAGTTGAGAAGCGACTTCGGGGAGAGCGACACGAACTTGGTGCCGCGGAGCCGCTGGTCGAGCACGGGCAAGGCGGACGGGCGGACCGGCGGACTGCCGGGCTGAGACGAGGCGGACGGGGGGGCGACCGGACTCGCGGACTGAAGCAACGGGAGGAGTTCGAACAGCTGCTCTGCGCGCACGCTACGCCTCCAGGCTCAACTCGTCCGCCCGTCCGTCAGTCCGCCCGTCCGCCATGGCTCAGCCGCACCGCGCCCACCCGCACTGCACGCAAACCAAACAGCCCGATTGGCGGACCAAGCCGCCTCCGCAGTCTGGGCACCCGGTGCCGGGGGACGGCGGGACGGACACGGGGGAGGGAAAGGGGTGGGGGCGAGGGCTCGGTAGCTCAAGGGGGATCTGCATCTGCGGCTCCTGCTTGTTCGGTGGTCGATTCGTGCACTACCCCGAATATATCCCGAATGCCACTGCCAGCAAGAGCCCAGGCCAGTTACTCTAAGCCCATGCCGACCAAATGGATAGCCTTTCAGGGCGAGCCCGGGGCGTACAGCGAGGAAGCGCTCTTCTTGCAATACCCCGATGATCGCTCGCAGCCGTATCGCGAGTTTCGCGACGTGGCGGGAGCGGTACTGGCCGGCCGCGCGGAGCTGGGCCTGTTGCCGATTGAGAACTCGCTCGTGGGCTCGATCGCGACGAACTTCGACCTGATCGCCGAGTCCGGTCTCGCGATCGTCGGTGAGGTGGTGACCGCCGTCCATCACTGCTTGCTCGCCGTTCCCGGTGCCAGCCGCGCGTCGCTCACGCGCGTGCTGTCGCACCCCGTGGCGCTGGCGCAGTGCGAGCGTTTCCTGCGCGGGCTCTCGGGGGTGGAGGTGATGGCCTTCTATGACACGGCGGGAGCGGCGGCCGAGGTCGCGCGG
>DATDFP010000187.1:0-2888 GCA_036522535.1 Gemmatimonadales bacterium | reverse complement strand
GTCGTCGCGGCACCGAAGGTGAGCGTGTTCGTCGATCAGGCGAAAGAGCCCAGCCTGGTGGTGAGCCAGCTAAGTGATCGTCACAAGGGACGGGTTGGCCTGTGGGTGGGAAACAACTCGGGCGGTGATTTCGCCAATCTCAAAATCGTTCCGAGGGAGTGAGCGCGGCTCCCCATCTCTCTGTATTTCAAGCACTTGGTCAGAACTGTCGATTCCGGCACCCCTCGTTCGTCGTGAAGGTAAGCCCGAGGTTCGGGCTGCTCCGAACCTGAAACCAAGAGGAGTTACGACAATGCGATTCATGATCCTGGTGAAGGCCAACAAGGACTCCGAGGCGGGCGTTCTGCCCGACGAGAAGATCCTGACCGAGATGGGCAAGTTCAACCAACAGTTGGAGAAGGCCGGCGTGCTGCTCGCGGGCGAGGGACTCCAGGCGAGCTCGAAGGGCGCGCGCGTGAAGTTCTCCGGCGGGAAGCGGACGGTGACCGACGGGCCGTTCACCGAAACGAAGGAACTGGTGGCCGGCTTCTGGCTGTGGCAGGTGAAGTCGAAGGAAGAGGCGATCGAGTGGGTCAAGCGGGCGCCCTTCGGGGACGGCGCCGAGATCGAGATTCGCCAGGTCTTCGAGGCGGAGGACTTCGGTCCCGCCCTCAAACCCGAGTTCAGGAAGCAGGAGGAGCGCGTGCGCGCGCAGTGGGAGGGGACCAAGAAGCGCTAGCCCGAACGCTGGAAGGAGACACGACGATGCGATTCATGATCATCGTGAAGGCCACGAAGGACTCGGAAGCGAGCGTCATGCCGCACGAGAAGATCCTCACCGAGATGGCGAAGTACCACGAGGAGCTGCAGAAGGCCGGCGTGCTGCTCGACGCCTCCGGGCTGCAGGCGAGCTCGAAGGGCTGGCGTATCACGTACTCCGGGGAGAAGCGCACCGTGATCGACGGGCCCTTCGCCGAGGCGAAGGAGCTGATCGCGGGCTACACGCTCATCCAGGTGAAGTCCAAGGAAGAGGCGATGGAGTGGGCGCGGCGCTTCCCCAACCCTGCCCTGGACGGGAAGGAAGGGGAGATCGAGGTGCGCCAGCTGTTCGAGCTGGACGACTTCGGCGAGAGCGAGGCGGTAGAGCGCTTCCGCAAGATGAACATCGCATGAACACGCGAGGAGCTCTATTTGGGTACAGGCGAGCCGGTCAGCGTGAGGAGGGAGGTGGGTCGGTCTCCGGCCCACCGGCTTTGTGCGCGTGCGCGGCGATCTGGAGGCGAGTGTGCAAGGCAAGCTTCTCCAAAATGTTGTGAACGTGGCTCTTGACGGTGTAGGTAGCGATGTTGAGGCGTTGGGCGACCTCCTTGTTGCTCAGGCCATCGGCAATCAGGCTCATAATCTCCCGCTCGCGCTTCGTCATCTGAACGGCTTCCAACACGCCCGCGGTGCTGCGCGTGACCGCTTGACCCACAATGTGGGACAGCAGCGTTCCGGTTAAGGCGGGGGGAACCACATCCGCCCCCTTGGCGACCGATCGGATCGTGGTGACGAAATCGTCGATCGTCGCATCCTTGACGATAAACCCGCTCGCCCCAGCTTTGATGAACGCAATGACGTCTTCCTGCGCCGGCAGCAGATCCATCACAATGACCCGGCTCTCGGGAGCTTCTTTCCTGACGCTCTCCACCAGGCGGTGGCTGTCGTGATTGCCCAGAGCCGCGTCCACGAGGACGACGTGGGGTTTGGTCGCGCGGACTTGGAGCAGGCCGGCGTTCGCCCCTTCGGCGGCCGCGACGACCTTGAAGTCCGGCTGCGCGTCCAGTAGGGCGGCGAGCCCGTCGCGCACCAGCCGATTGTCTTCGATCACCAACACCAGGATTCTCTTCGTCACGCCACCGGCCTCCTATCAACCCGATCGTTGAACCAGGGGGATGGCCACTTCTCCGTCCTTGTCGACCAGCGGCGCCGGCGGGGCCACGGCATGCCCCTGTGCGTATCCCACCCCGAGGCCCCGCAGCTTTTGCAGAATGGTTTCGCTCTCCACCTCCTCCGCGATCGTGACGATGCCCATGATGCGACCGATCTCGTGAGCGCCGTACACCGGGTCGTCGGCCACGCCCCGAACGTAGTGCCCCCCGATCTTCACGTAATCGACCGACAGCGCCTTGAGGTGGGCGAACGAGGCCATGCTGTTGCCAAAGTTGTCCAGCCCGACTCCGCACCCCGCCGCCCGGATCTCGGCAATGAGGCGCACCAGTTGCGCAAAGTTCCCGAGCGCGGCGGCTTCGGTGATCTCGAAGCACAGCGCCTCCGGCGGAAGCCGGTGCTGCGTCAAGTACTCGCGCACGGCGGGGACGAGGTCCTCATCGTCCAGTGAGGAAACGCTGAGGTTGATCGAGCAGAGGGGCAGCTCGAACGCGGGGTGGTCACGATGCCACTGACCCAGCACGGCAACCGTCTGGCGCACGACCCATCGATCGATGGCCGGCATGAGACGATGGCGCTCCGCTTGCGGGAGGAACGAGTCGGCGGTCTCGACACCCCCACGCTCGTCCGGCAGGCGTAGCAGAATCTCGCATCGGGGACGTGTCGGGCGCTCCTGCGCCAGGGGTACGATCGCTTGCGCGTACAGCTGAAAGCGGCCCTCGTCCACCGCTCGGGTGAGGCGCATGATCCGTCGGCTCTCTGCCTGCTGCTGCTGCACGCCAGGGGTCGCCTCCGGCCGCGCGACATGGACCCGGTTGCCTCCGGCGTCCTTGGCGGCATAGCAGGCCTCGTCGGCGGCGCGCAGCACGTCAGCCGTGCGTCCGCTCGCCGCGGTGATGGGGATGACGCCGATGCTGACGCCCAGCGAGAAGCTCCTCTCCCCCCATGCGTAGCGGAACTCTTCGATCGCCCGCGCCAGC
>DATDFP010000186.1:0-6236 GCA_036522535.1 Gemmatimonadales bacterium | reverse complement strand
GTCGGTGCGCACCATGATCATCATCACGTCCGCCGTGCCGCCGTTCGTCGCCCACGCCTTGGCGCCCGACAGCAGCCAGTCGGCGCCGTCCCGCACGGCCTGGGCGGAGAGCGAGGCCGCATCGGAGCCCGATCCGGGCTCGGAGAGCGCGAATCCCGCGAGCAGCTCGCCCCGCGCCATCGGCTTGAGCCAGCGGTCCTTCTGGGCCCGGCTCCCGTGCCGCACCAGCATGGTGGTCGGGATCGCATTGTGGATGGCGACGGATACGGCGATGCTGGCGTCGGCGGCCGCGAGCTCCTCGAGCGCGAGAAGGTAGGTGACGGCGTCGAGGCCCATCCCGTCCTCCCCCTCGGGCGTCACCATGCCCAGGAAGCCGAGCCGCCCCAGCTCGTCGATGACGTCGCGTGGAAAATGCTTCGTCCGATCCCACTCGGCCGCGTGCGGCTCGATCCTGGTGCGCGCGAACTCGCGCGCCAGCTCCACGATCTGGCGCTGCGTCTCGGAGAGTCCGGCCGTCTCAATCGCGATAGACATAGAAGCCGCGGCCGCTCTTGCGGCCCAGCCGACCGGCCGCGACCATCTTCCGCAACAGGGGCGCCGGCCGGTACTTGTCGTCCCCCAGGTCGCGCTGCAGCACCTCGAGAATCGCGAGACATACGTCGAGTCCCACCAGGTCCGCCAGCGCGAGCGGCCCGAGCGGATGGCTCATGCCGAGCTTCATCACGGCGTCCACGGCCTCCGGCGCCGCGACTCCCTCCTGCACGCAGAAGATCGCCTCGTTGATCATCGGCATCAGGACGCGGTTCGATACGAACCCGGGGGAATCGTTCACCTCGACCGGCGATTTGCCGAGCGCGCGCGTCACATCCAGGACGCGCCTGGCCGTCTCGTCCGACGTCTCGAGCCCGCGAATCACTTCGACAAGCCGCATCACGGGGACCGGGTTCATGAAGTGCATCCCGATCACCCGGTCGGCGCGCCGGGTCTCCGCGGCGATCGCGGTGATGGAAATGGACGACGTGTTGCTCGCGAGCACCGCGCCGGCCGGGGCGGTCCGGTCGATGTCGCGGAAGATCTTGAACTTGACGGCGGGGTTCTCGGTCGCGGCTTCCACCACGAGCTCCGCGTCGCCCACGGCCTCGGGGCTCGTGCCGGTGCGGATCCGGGCGAGCGCCGCATCGCGCTCCTCCGGCCTCAGGGCGCCCTTCTCCACCTGGCGCTCGAGGTTCCGACGGATCGTGCCGCGCGCCCTCTCCAGCAGCTCGGGCGCCACGTCGAGGAGCGCGGTGTCCCAGCCGGACTGCGAGAACACCTGGGCGATCCCGCTCCCCATCGTTCCGGCGCCGACCACTGCGACGCGGCTCACGCGGTGAGCCACCCCGGCCGCGACCGGATGCCGCGGCCGAGCACGAGGAGGGTGCCGAAGAGCAGCGCGACGGTCGCGGCCAGACCGCCCTCCGGTCCGAAGCGTCCCCCGTCGATCCAGCCGCGCGATCCGGGCGCGTAGTCCACACCTGGGATGTCGAAGGCCCACCCGCTCACGGGCGCGTCGAACAGGAGGGACAGCGCGCCGTTCCAGCCGAAGTGCAGTCCCCAGGCGAGCGGCATTCCGCCTGGGGAGAAGAACGCCACCGACAGCCACGCGCCCGCCACGACGATGTTGGCGATGCTGAACAGCGTGGCGTTTGGGTTGGCGAGGTGGACGCACCCGAACCCGACCGAGACGACCGCCAGGGCCCGCACCGGCCCGATCGCCTCCGCCAGGCGGCGGAGCGGGTAACCGCGGAACGCGAGCTCCTCGGAGAGCGCCGCAGCCACGAGCCCTACGGCGAGCGGGCCGGCGACGCCAGGCCACGCCTGGAGGGTCGGCGTGAGATGCACCGTCGCACCGCCCGCGACGCACGCGAGTCCGACGGCGATCCCGGCAAGCGCGGCGCCGATTCCGGCTCCCTGGAGGGCACGGAAGGGAAGCCCCCGGTCGAACCGCCACCCCATCCGCTCCCAGCTGTGCCGATTGAGCCAGTAGCCCACGACCACGGTCGCCACCGCAAACCCGACGGCCTGCTCGAGCCCGTCCCGCGCGAGCCACCACGTGTGCCCGCCCCGCTCCCCGAGGGACGGGATCACCGCGTTGAGGAGGAGCGTGACGCCGACCCCGACCACCCAGAAAAGCAGCAGCCAGGCGAGCGCCACCCCGGCCCCCTTCCACCGCGCCATGAACGAAAAGCGCGCCGTCACAGGCGCGCTCGCAGGGGACTCACGGTGCGTCGCAGGAGCAGCACGGCGATGGCCAGCTTCACCAGGTCGCCGACGACGAACGGCAGCGTGCCGAGCCGGAGCGCATCGCGCAGGTTGTGCGTGAGGACGAGGAGCTGCGCGAGGCCGCCGAGGTGGATGAGCAGGAGCCCAGCGCCGACGGCGAGGGTGAGCCGACCCCACTGGCGAGCCTCCGCTCCTCCCGCGAGCCTGCCGACGGCGGAGGCGGCGACGGGATAGGCGAGCAGGTAGCCGCCCGTGGGCCCGACCAGCCGCGCGAATCCCGGGAGCCCATGAGGGGTGAATACGGGCAACCCTGCCGCGCCGAGCGCGAGGTAGAGCACCATGCTCGTGGCGCCGAGCCGGGGGCCAAGCAGGCCGCCTACGAGGAGCACCGCCAGCGGCTGGAGGGTCATCGGCACGGGCGTGCCGGGGAGCGGCACCGCGATCTGGGCGGCTGCGGCGACCGCTGCCGCACCGAGAACGACGGCCAGCGCGCGGCGTGCGACGAGCCCTCGAGGGGATAGGACGGCGGCTTCTTGCATCAGATCATCTCCACGCTGAGGGCCACGGCGTTGCCCCCACCGAGGCAGAGAGTCGCGAGCCCGGTGGTTTTCTTCCTGTCCTTGAGCGCGTAGAGCAGCGTCGTGAGGACGCGCGCGCCCGAGGCGCCGATCGGGTGTCCGAGGGCGATGGCTCCCCCGTTCACGTTCACCCGGTCCCAGTCCCAGCCGAGGGCACGCCCGTCGGCGAGCGCCTGGGCCGCGAACGCCTCGTTCGCCTCGATCAGGTCGTAGTCGGCGATCGCCGTCTTCGCCTTCGCCATGAGGTTCCGCACGGCGACGATCGGCGCGAAGAACAGGTCCTTCGGCTCGCCGCCGCCCGTGGCGTACGCCGTGATCCGGGCTAGCGGCTTCAGCCCGTGCGCGGCGGCGAACGCGAGCGACGTGACCACGAGCGCGCTCGCGCCGTCGTTCAAGCCCGGCGCGTTCCCCGGGGTGACCGAGCCGCCCGTCTCGAAGGAGGGCTTGAGCGCGGTCAACGCCTCAAGGGTCGTGTCCGCGCGCGGGCACTCGTCCTTGTCGACGACGGTCGGGCCTTTTTTCCCCGGGATCTCGACCGCGACGGTCTCCGCCTTGAAGTGGCACGCCGCCATCGCGGCCACCGCCTTGCGGTGGCTCTCGAGCGCGAAGCGATCCTGGTCCGCGCGAGATACCCCGGCCTTCTTCGCGGTGTACTCCGCGAGGTTTCCCATGTGAGTGTCGTTGAACGAGTCCCACAACCCGTCATGGATCATCCCGTCCACGAGCTGCGCGTGACCCGCCTTGATGCCGGCGCGCATCCCGAAGACGTAGTGGGGCGCGTTCGACATCGACTCCATCCCGCCGGCGACGAGGCACTGCTCGTCGCCCGCTCGGATCGCCTGGGCGGCGAGCATGACCGCCTTGAGCCCCGAGCCGCACACCTTGTTGATCGTGACCGAAGGGATCGCGCCGGGAAGTCCCGCATGAATCGCCGCCTGGCGTGCGGGCGCCTGCCCCACCCCCCCCTGGAGCACGTTGCCCATGATCACTTCCTCGACCTGTGCGGGGTCGATGGCGGCGCGGCGCACGGCCTCGCGGATCACGAGGGCGCCGAGTTGCGGCGCGCGGAGCGGTGCGAGACCGCCCAAATACTTGCCGATCGGCGTGCGGACGGCGCTGACGATAACCGGAGTGGTGACGTCGCTGCTCATATGTGCTCCTGCACCGCGGGCGACTGACCCCGGGCGACTGACCCCGGGCGACTGACCCCGGGCGACTGACCCCGGGGCGACTGACCGCGCGCGCAAGCCCGGGGTTCGTGCCCCCCATTGAACCCCGGACTTGCGTCCGGGGTTAGTTGTGACCCCTCAAACTAGCGAACGGAGCGACCGCGTGCGAACCTCCTCCTCGAGTTTCGCGAGGAACTCGGCCACCGGCAGGACCACCTGTTTCTTCTCGGACCCCCGCACCCGCACGGCGACCGTGCCGGCGTCGGCTTCACGCTGCCCCACGACGCCCATGTACGGCAGCTTGTGGAGCTCAGCGTCACGGATCTTGTAGTTGAGCGTCTCGTTGCGGTCGTCGACGGAGGAGCGGATCCCCGCGGCGACGAGCCGCGCATGCACCGCGCTGGCGGCCGGGAGCTGCGTATCCGCAATGGGGAGGACGCGCACCTGCTCGGGGGAGAGCCACAGCGGGAACGCTCCCGCGAAGTGCTCGATCAGGAATCCGACGAAGCGCTCCATCGTTCCGTAGATCGCCCGATGGATCATCACCGGGCGGTGGGGCCGGTTGTCTTCCCCCGCGTACTCGAGCCGGAAGCGCTCTGGCTGCTCGAAGTCGAGCTGGATCGTTGCGCCCTGCCACTCCCGCCCGATGGCATCGTTGAACTTGACGTCGATCTTCGGTCCGTAGAACGCGCCGCCTCCCTGGTCGATGCGGTACGTAGCGCCGCGGTGCTTGAGCGCTTCCTCGAGCGCGCGTTCCGCCTGATCCCACGTCGCGTCGGCGCCGAGCTTCTTGTCGGGCCGGGTGGCCAGATCGAGCCGGTAGCTGAGCCCGAAGGTCCGGCCCAGCACCAGCTCGACGATGTCCAGGAGCTGGAAGATCTCGTCCTCGATCTGGTCGGGCCGCACGAAGATGTGCGCGTCGTCCATCGTGAGACCGCGCACCCGCAGCATGCCGTGCAGCGTGCCCGAGCGCTCGTTGCGGTACACGTTCGCGATCTCCGCGAGACGGAGCGGCAGATCGCGGTAGCTGCGCTGCTGCGCGGCATAGATGAGGATGTGCATCGGGCAGTTCATCGGCTTTACCCGATAGCGCACGGTCTCCGACTCTCCCTCGCCCGCCGCCATGGGCGGAAACTGGTTCGCCGCGTAGAGCGGCAGATGACCCGAGCGCAGGAATAGCTCTTCGCGCGTCACGTTGGGCGTGTAGACGAGCTGGTAGCCACGCGCCAGGATCGTGTCCTCGATGAAGCGCCGCAGCTGGAACTGCAGCATCGCGCCCTTCGGGTGCCAGAAGATCAGCCCCGGCCCGACGTCCTCCTGGATCGAGAACAGGTCGAGCTGGCGCCCGAGCAGGCGGTGGTCACGCTTCTTCGCCTCCTCGAGACGCCGCAGGTAGGCCTCGAGGTCCTCCTTCGTGAACCACGCCGTGCCGTAGATCCGCTGCAGCATCTGGCGGCGCTCGTCGCCCCGCCAATAGGCGCCCGCCGCGTGCAGCAGCTTGAAGTGCTTGATGCGTCCCGTGCTCGGCACGTGCGGCCCCCGGCACAGGTCCACGAACGGGCCGTCTGAGTAGATCGAGATGACCTCGTCGGGCCCGAGATCGTCGATGCGCTCGAGCTTGAGCGGATCGTCGACGAAGCGCCGCTTCGCCTCCTCCCGCGTCACTTCCTCGCGCACGAACGGGTAATCCGCCTGCGCCACCTCGCGCATCTTGGCCTCGATCTTCTCCAGATCCTCGGGGCTGAACGGGGTGGGGACGTCGAAGTCGTAGTAGAAGCCGTCCTCGATGGGGGGCCCGAAGCCGATCTTCGCGCGCGGGAACAGTTGGCGCACGGCTGTGGCGAGCACGTGGGCGCTGGAATGGCGCAACACGTCGAGCGCCTGGGGGTCCTTGTCCGTGAGGATCGCCACCCGCACGCTCCCCATGTCCCCCGGAAGAGGACGCGTGAGGTCCAGCACCTGGCCGTCCACGCGCACGGCGAGCGCCGCCTTCGCGAGCCCGGGACCGATCGCCTTCGCGAGGTCGGCGCCGGTCGAGCCCGCGGCGAGGCGCTTCTCGCTCCCGTCGGGAAGCGTGACCTGGATCTCGGCGGCGGGCATCAGCTCAGCGCAACACGCATCAGCTCACCGACCCCCGGGGTTCCTCACCCCGGCTCCCCCAAAGGTCCTCACCCCCTGTCCCCCTCTCCCTTCGGGAGAGGGGGAACTCATGACGTCCCCCCTCTCC
>DATDFP010000185.1:0-7041 GCA_036522535.1 Gemmatimonadales bacterium | reverse complement strand
CTCCGGGAGACGGGGGTCACGAACGTCTCCGTCCTGCTGGGCGATGGGACGCTCGGCTGGAGCGCATATTCTCCTTACGACGCGATCCTCGTCGCCGCGGGCGGCCCAGCGGTCCCGCCGCCCCTGGTGGAGCAGCTCGCCTCTGGGGGACGCTTGCTGATGCCCGTCGGCGCCCACGGCGCGCAGACCCTCACGCTCATCGAGCGGCTGGGGGAAGAGATCCGGCAGACCCCATTGGGCGACGCCCGGTTCGTGCCCCTGGTTGGGGAGCACGGCTTCGATGGTTGAGCAATTCATCGATTGGCTGCTGCGCGGCCTGCTCGATCTCGGCTATCTCGGGATCGTCGCACTCATGGCGGTCGAGTCTTCGGTCCTGCCGTTGCCGAGCGAGCTGGTCATGCCTCCGGCCGGGTACTGGGTCGCCAAGGGCGAAATGAACGCGGTGGCCGTAGTCGCCTGCGGCGTGCTCGGGAGCATCCTCGGCGCCCTCGCGAACTACGGCCTCGCACATTGGCTTGGCCGTGGCTTCCTGCGGCGCTTCGGTCGCTACCTCTTCGTGTCGACGAAAGCCCTGGATCGCACGGAGCGCTATTTCGCGGCGCACGGGGAGATCAGTACCATGATGGCGCGGATGCTCCCCGTGATCCGTCACCTCATCTCGCTTCCGGCCGGGATCGCCCGGATGTCGTTGCCGAAGTTCATCCTGTACACCGGGCTCGGGGCGTTCATCTGGTGCGGTATCCTCACCTGGATCGGCTACTTCCTGGGCCAAAACGAAGGGATGTTGCGGAACGAGGAGGTGCGACGCTACGTGAGCCGGGCGCTGCTCGTGCTCATCCCGGCGCTGGCTGTGGTCGTCGCGATCTATGTCCTGCGGCACCGGCGCAAGGTGGCGCAGGGACGCCAGGAGGGGTAGGCTGTGGCCGCCGCGCGGTTTCTCGTGGGCGGCCGCGTGCAGGGGGTCGGGTTCCGTTGGTTCGTGCTGCGCGAGGCGGAGCACCTGGGACTGAGGGGCTTGGCGCGCAACCTGCCCGATGGCGCGGTCGAGGTGATCGCCGAAGGGACGGTGCAGGCGCTCGAGGAGCTGGAGAGGACTCTAAGACGCGGTCCCACGATGGCACACGTGGACAGTGTGGAAAAACTGGATGTTCCACATGACGTCAGAATCCCTAACCGCTTTGAAATCCATTAGCTCGGGGAGTGGCCATTGAACCCGTCCGGCGCGCTCCAGGAGATCTACGGCTGCATCCGGGACGTCCCCGACTTCCCGAAGCCCGGCATCCTGTTCAAAGACATCACGCCGCTGCTGCTCAGTCCGGCGCGGTTCCGTCGCGTGGTCGAGCTGATGGCGACGCCCTTTCAGGAAGATCGCGTCTCACGGGTCGTGTCGATCGAATCCCGCGGCTTCCTCCTGGGGGCGCCGATCGCGCTGGCACTGGGCGCCGGGCTGGTGCCGATTCGCAAGCCGGGAAAGCTCCCCTCGGCGCGGGGCAGGGTCGAATACGCGCTCGAGTACGGCACCGACGCGCTGGAGATGCACAGGGACGCCGTGGGGCCGGGGGACCGGGTCCTGATCGTGGACGATGTACTGGCCACCGGCGGCACCGCCGGGGCGGCGACCGAGCTGGTGCGCACCCATGGGGGACAGGTCGTCGGCCTGACGTTCTTGATCGAGCTCGACTTCCTCAAGGGCCGCGCCCGGCTCAAAGGGGAGCGGGTCGAGGCCTTGCTGCATTACGCGTAGGCGCCGGCAGGCCCAAGGCACCACAGGGTGCCGCGAAGGGACGGGACGCACTAACTTCAAACGGCACCACAGCGCCCCTGTAGCTCAGGTGGATAGAGCAGCGGTTTCCTAAACCGTTGGCCGGGTGTTCGAGTCACCCCAGGGGCACTGGGAGGATTCGGCAACCGCTCACGCTGGGAGAGCGAGGTGACGGACGCATGGCGACATCGGTGACGACCGCGAGGGGCGCCGCGGTGACGGAATTGAAGCAAGCCCCGCGGCTCGCCTGGCTCATCCAGTGGGTGAAGGGGCACAAGCAGGCGACTGCCACTATCGGCGTCTTCGTCGGGCTCGGCGTCATTCTGGTCGTGTGGAATCTGCTCTCTTCCCGCACGGCCGAGCGCAACGCCAGCGAGCGGCTCGAGCAGGCGAGGCTCGCCGTGGACTCGAAAAACTACCCACTCGCGGCGAGCGAGCTGTCGCAGATCATCGAGAACTACGCCAGCACCCGGGCGGCGCAGCAAGCGGCCCTGGAGCTGGCGCATGTGCGGTTGCTCCAGGGACAGAGCCAGCAGGCGATCGAGGTGCTGAAGAAGGCCGCGCCCGGGATGGCCCGGCCGTTCCGCGCCCACGCGCTGGGCTTGCTGGGAGCTGCTTACGAGAATGCCGCGCATCCGAAAGAAGCCGCGGAGACCTACCAGCAGGCCGCAGACGCGGCGGAGTTTCCGTTCTTGCGCGCCCAGTTCTTGTCTGACGCGGGCCGGACCTGGGTGGCGGCGGGCGACACGGCGAAGGCCCTGGACGCCTACCGAACGATCACGACGAAGCTCGATTCAACGAGCGCGGCGGCGGAGGCGAAGGTGCGGATCGGTGAGCTGACGAGAGGGGCTGCGGCTGCGGCCGCGAAATGATGCACGCTCACTAACTTCGTATAAGAGATGTTATGTTAAGTACGCGCCCCGGAGAATGTGGACAAGCTGGTCAGTTGATCACACCCCTCAACACCAGCCTGGCCTCCCCCGCTAGCCAGACGTCGTCGTAAACGCCCTCAGGTCCTCTCCGGAGCCCGATCTCGAGCGGCCGCCCGCTTCTGGTCCAGATCCTTACCGGCGATTCGGCCAGCTCCCATTGCAGCAGCGCGCAGGCCGCCGCCACCGCACCGGTCCCACATGCCAGGGTCTCCGCTTCAACTCCCCGCTCGTAGGTCCGCATGTGCCACTCCGCTCGTCCGTCCCCCGGCGAGATGAAGTTCACGTTGGCGCCCTCGGGCCCGAGCGCCGGGTCGAACCGCAGCGCCTTGCCGCGCCCAGGCACATCGACGCACCGGACGTCATCCACGAGAAGGACCAGGTGGGGTACGCCCACCGTCCCGAGGACCGCCCGGCGCTCGCCATCGACTGTGCGGAGACCGGCTACAGGCCGGGGGGCCGGGACAGCGGCCAGCCGCAACTCGGTACGCCCGTCCGGTCCGGCATAGCGCGTCTCGAAGGCTCCGGCGTCGGTCTCGAGGACCATGCCCTCGGCGGGCGCCATACCGAGCCGGGCGGCGAGGCGCGTTGCGCACAGGGCGGCGTTCCCGCACATCGCGGCGCGGGAGCCGTCCGAATTGAAGTAGATCATCCGGACCGCATTTGAGCCCGAGCCGCGGTCCACGAACACCACGCCATCCGCGCCGACGCCGGTGCCGCGGGCGCAGACCGCACGGATATCGTCGGCGGACCACTCCTCGGGCGAGCTGTTGCGGCCCTCCACCATGACGAAGTCGTTGCCCGACCCCGTCATCTTGTAGATCGGCAGACCGCTCAGATGCGGCGGAACCATGTCATCAGCCTGAGGCGCGGCACCATCCACACCGCCTCGCGCACGATGGCCCGGTTCATCTTGCTCTGCCCCTCGGTCCGGTCCACGAACACGATGGGGATTTCCTTCAGGGTGAATCCTTTGCGCCATGCTCTCACGCTCATTTCGATCTGAAAGGCATACCCGTTCGAGCGCACCCGGGAGAGGTCGATTGCCTCGAGTACTCGCCTGCGAAAGCACTTGAAGCCCCCGGTCAGGTCCCAGATCCTGAGACCGGTGAGCCACCGGGCATAGATATTCGCAAAGTACGATAACACAAGGCGGGGCATCGGCCAGTTGACCACCGTGACCCTGCCATCGAGGTAGCGCGAGCCGAGCACCAGGTCCGCCCCATCCGTCGCCTTGAGAAATTGCTTCAAGTGCGCCGGGTCATGGGAGAAGTCGGCGTCCATCTCGAAGACGTAGGCGTACTCCCGTTCGAGGGCCCAGCGGAACCCCGTGACGTAGGCGGTCCCGAGCCCGCGCTTCCCGTCGCGATGCAGCACGTGCACCCGGGGCTCTTCCTGGGCCATCGCCTCCGCCAACTGACCCGTGCCGTCGGGAGAATTGTCGTCCACGATCAGGATTTCGAGCCGCGGGTCCTGACACAGCACCTGGGGCACGAGGTTCGGGATGTTCGCAGCCTCGTTGTACGTCGGGATGATGACGAGCGCCCGCTCAGACATCCCGCTTCCGCCTGAACGCCAGGGGCCCGGCCGCCAGGCCCGCGAGGAGGGCGAGCGACACGAGCGAGATCGCCCGTCCGGTCTCGTAGTCCTTCGAGCGGAACGTGAGGTCCACCTGCTTCGCTCCTGCCGGCACTCGCACCGTGAGAAGAGCGTGGTCGCCGCGCAGCGGCTGCGCCGGCGCCCCGTCCACGGCGGCGTGCCAGTCGGGATACCAGTTCTCCGCGATGACGACGTAGCTCTCCTGCGGTGGCGGGGGGGCGAGCGCGATCGTCATCCGCCCGGGCTGCCAGAACGTCAGCGTCGCCCGGGACGGGCTGGGCGGGGGCATCTCGCGAATCCGGACCGGGGTGACCGGCTGGTCCATGGAGAACAGGACCAGGCGGCTGTAGTCCATGCGAGGATCGACAAGGGTTGACACGATGACGTTCGAGTCCGTCTTGACCGCACCCGGCACGACACGGGCGTAGGGCTGCACTTCGGTCCGTTCGAGCAGGTTCGCACGCGTGCCCGCCGACGTCGGCACCGAGTCGAGCACGCGCCTGAAGCCCGGGATGCTGTCGGCGCCACGTGGGCCGGACGGGGTGAGCACGTATCGAACGGCGAGCAGGTCCCACAGGTGGAAGAACGAGAGGTTGCGCCACTCGTTCTTGCCGCCGAGAAGCTCGTCGTAGTAGCGCAGCTCGTTGCCGTGATGGCCCAGCACCTGAGGGATGTCGAAGGCCATCAGCGTCACGCCGTTTCCCGGGTAGACGCCAAGGTCGAGCACCCGGCCCAGGTCACCCGGTCGCTCGGGAGAGAACGTCTCCCTCATGCGCGCAGTGATCGAATCGGGCCGGAACAACTCCGTGCGGGGATCCGGTGAATAGCGCCAGAATTGCGTGGCGTTGAGCCACAGGTCCGTACCCACGACCAGGGCCAAGAGCCAGCCGAACGCGCGGGGTGTGAGCCGGTCGCGTAGCCTCAGCAGAGCTAGGACGGCGGTGATCCCCAGTGCCAGCGCACTGGTGAGCGCTCCCCACATGATGGCCGACTCGTTGGCAGCTGCGGCGGCGGCTCTGGGGCCGGCCAGATTCAGGGCCATCGTGCCGAACACCCCGCTCACGGCCAGCAGCGCCACGACGCCCGCCACGACCAGCCACGGCGTGACCTGCTTGCTGCCCTCCTTGCGCTCGAGTCGCTCGCTCCCCAGCCCGGCGAACACCGCTACCACGAACGCCACGACAAAGAACGCCATCCCCGGGGCACGCGTCTTCTTGACCATGGGCATGAGCGCCCACCAAAGCCGGTAGAACGGCGTCGCGGCACCCAGACTTACGAGCAGGAACAAGAGCCCGATGCCCCCGAGCCACAGGACGAGCGGGTACACACTCGCGCGGGGAGGCCCGCTCGCGATCGCCCCAGGACGCCACGAGGACCCCAGAATCCACCGCTGCATCCGACGTAGCTGCAGCCAGAACGTGCCCGCGCCGCCGAGCAGCGCGAGGGCGAAGACCGGCAATCCCAGGTACTCCGAGTGCAGCTTCAGAGGGTTCGAGCCCCAGTAGGTCTCGCGGGACCCGACGAAGTTCTTGAGGAAGAACTCGAGCACGTGATTCCAGGGGATGGCGTACGAAGTCGATCCCTCGAACCCGTAATAGCCCTCCGCGCGGGGCGAGAAGGGAATGTAGCGGATGAACGGCAGCACCTGGATCGCCGCCAGACCAAAGGCCAGGAGCACTGCCGCGAGCGCGAGCCCGAGGCGCCCGAGCCGTCGGGGCGGCGGGTCTGCCCGGGTCTCCTCCAACGTGAGATAGAGGGCGAAGAGCCCGGTAGCGATCAACAAGTAATAGGCTATCTGGAAGTGGCCCAGCAGGCCCAGCGCGACCGCGATTGCGAGCAGGGGGTAGCCTTCCCACCGCTTGTCCCGCAGCGCCAGTACGAGGGCGAGGCACGCGAGCGGCAGCGCCGTCGAGGCGAACAGCTTGCCGTCGTGCCCCGGCGACGGGTAGGACGCCATGAGTCCGGACAGCTCGTAGGCGAGCCCGGCGATCACCGAGCCGGTCCAGGACACGCCCAGGCGCCGCAGCAGCCAATAGGTGAAGAGCCCCGCGAGGATGTAGTGGATCACGAAGTCGAGGTTCACCACCGTCGCGACCGGGAGGACGAGGCGCAGGAACGAGGTCGGGTAGAAGATGTCCCCATGGCCTGCGGCGACGAACGGCAGCCCGCCGAACAACTCAGGGTTCCAGAGCGGCACGTGCCCCAGGCGGTGCCACCACTCGGCACCCCAGGCGCGAAAGGCGTAGCCGGCCGCGTACTGGTCGCCCCCCGGAGCAGCGAGCCACTTCCCCTGGAGCATGGGGAGGGAGAGCAGCGCCACCCACAGGGTGAAGAGGCCGGTGGCTGCGAGCGTCGGCCGCTTAGGTTCGTACACCCATATCCTCCTTGGTCCGTCCGGTGACGAGCAGCGCGCCGAGGGGCGCCGCCGCCTCGCACAGGGTGAGGAGCACCCGGGAGCCGACGCTCAGCGCCACCGCGCCGCCACTGCCGAGCGTCGGCGTGAGCAGCCCGATGAACACGAGCTCTCGAACGCCGACCCCGCCCGGAGCGAACAGCGCCAGCAGGCCCAAAATGTAGCCCAGCGCGAACACCCCCGCGGCGGTCGCGAGAGGGAGCGACCCGGAAAGGCCCAAGCCGCGGGCGAGCAGCCAGAAGGCGAGGCCGTAGGACCCCCAGCTGACGAGGGTCAAGGCCGCGCTCTCAGCGACGGCCGCAAGGGGGAGAGGCTTGAACTCGCTCCCAGGCCTCTCC
>DATDFP010000184.1:0-7048 GCA_036522535.1 Gemmatimonadales bacterium | reverse complement strand
ACATCAGGGGAATGGTCTTGGGATCCCGCGCCTCATCGTTGTCGCCTCACGCGCCCTGTTCGGCCGGGAGCCCGTCGATCACGTACAACGGCTCGCTGTTCGCCGAGATCGAGCCGGTCCCGCGGATGCGCACGCGGATGCCGACCCCTGGCATCCCGGAGTTCGAGGTGACCTCAACGCCCGCGACCTTGCCCTGGAGCCCGTTGCTCAGCGTGACCGTCGGGGCCGCCTTGGTCTCGAACTGATCCGCGCTCACCGACGCGACCGCGCCCGTCAAATCCCGCTTCTCGACCGCGCCGTAGCCGATGGCGACGACCGGGTTGAGCTCGATCGCGCTTCTCGGCAGTTGGAAGTCCGCGATCGCCTGCGCGCCGTCCTGAACGACGGCGCTCCTGACCGCGGAGGAGTAGCCCAGCAGCCGGGCCCGAACCCGGTACGTCCCCGGCGGTACGTCGGCGATGGCATACCGGCCGTCCGCGCCGGTCTTGCCGGCGAACCCAGTGCCGACGAGCGTGACGATAACGTCTGCCAGCGGCGCGCCGCTGGTCGAGTCCGTGACGGTGCCGGCAATCGAGCCCTGTTGCTCGTGCCGGCGAACGGGTCGCGTGGGGTCGGTGACGAGCAGAATCTGCCCGGTCGGGTCGAGCGTCTGCGCGACGCCCGTCCCCTGAAGCAGGGTATCGAGCGCGGCGCGGACGCGGACCGCGTCGAGCTGCACCGACACCGGCCGGTCGAGCGGTACGACGCGGCGCGAGAACGCGATGCGCACGCCGGTCTGGCGTGCGACGGCGTCGAGCGCGTCCTTCAGCGGCACGCGGTCGAGCACGAGGGTCACCGTCCGATCGAGAGGTGACGAGGCGCCGGCGCTCCGCAGCACGACCGCCGGCTCGCCGGCCTGGGCTGCGCAGAGCCGCACTGCCGTACCCGCCGCCACGACCATGCCCGCCAACGTGATCAGAGGCCGCATTGCAAGTCTTCCTCCGTTTACTGCCGTGGATGCACGGGAGCGAGCCGGACGACTCTGTCCGCCCGCGTGAAGCGAACGCCCAGTACCTTGGTCAGGCTCGTCAGCGCCTCGTCGGCCGATTGGGTCCTGAAGGAGATGGTCACACGCTCCTTCTCCAGGGACCGGTCCTCGCTCCGGATGTCGAGGTCGTACCAGCGTTCGAGCTGCGCGACGACCGCGCCGAGGGGCGCGTCGTTGAACATCAGGGCGCCTCTGGTCCAGGCGAGATAGCTCGCCAGCGAGACGTGGTTGGTGATCGTTCCGACGCCGCTCGAGTCCATGACGCCACGGTCGCGCGGGCGCAGCGTCAGCGTCGAGTCGCCGACGCGGGCGCTCCGGAGCGCGACCCGCCCGGCGGCCACGACGACCTGCAGGTATGCTTCGTCACGGTACGCGCGCACGTCGAACTCGGTGCCGAGATCCTCGGTCACCCCATGGCGCGTGCGCACCCGGAACGGGTGGTCTGGGTCGTGCCGGACGACGAAGTACGCCTCGCCCTCGAGCTCCACGGCGCGCTCTCGCACCCCGAATCCGGGCGCCACGCGGAGTCGCGAGTCCACGCCCAACAGCACATGGGATCCATCGGGGAACGAGAGCGCCAACCGCTGCGCGGGGGCGGTCACATATTCGCGGGGCGGCGCGGGAGCCGGTCGGGGATGCCACAGGACGGCACCGGCCATCACGACGATGACCGCTGCGGCGATCCCCGCCGGCCACAGCGCCACCCACCAGGAACTCTTTGACGCTTCGAGAGGCGCGGCCGGACGGCGGCGAGCCGACAGCAGCCGCTCCCGCGCCGCCGCGACGTCCCACGGCCGCGTGGTGTCGCCCGTGGCGTCCCACACGGCTCTCAACTCGTCCAGCAGCTCAGCCCGTCGTGGATCGGCTACGATCCATGCCTGGATCGAGGCCGCTTCCGCAGGGGAGCAGTCCCCCGCTATGAGCCGCAGCAGGTCGGATTCTTCGATCATGGGAGGCGCTACTTCAACAACCCCTGACAAGGGGGGAGGTATGAAGCACCCCGGGCTTGCGCCCGGGGTCAGGGTAGCCTTGGGCCCAGGGTCAGGACCGGCCGACACTAACCCCGGGCGCAAGCCCGGGGCTTCTAGCCAACCTTTCCTTGAGGAGGACCATCGCGCGCCACATGTGCGACTTCACCGTCGCAGGTGACACGCCGAGGCGCGCCGCGATCTCGTTAAGCCCAAGCTGGTCGCGGCGACGGAGCACGAAGACCTCGCGGCAGCGGTTCGGGAGCTCCTCGATCGCCCGCCGCAGGGCGTCCTCCAGCTCGCCACGCAGGTACAGATCCTCCGGCGTGTCGGAAGGGGGCGCCTCCTCGCGGCTGGCGCGGTCGATCCATGCTTCCACCACCCGCCGGTGCCGCAAATGCTTCAGTGCCCGGTTCCGGGCCGCGGCGTACAGGTAGGGCCGGCTCAGACGCAGCCCGTCGCGCGGGCCGCGCGTGTCCCAGAGGTGCAGGAACAGGTCCTGCACGATGTCTTCAGTGGCTTCCGCCGACCCGACGAGACGGAGCACGTACTCGCACAACGCGACGTAGTGCGCCTCGAAGGCAGATTCCCATGCCTCGCACGGGCCAGTGGACGGCCCGGACGGCGAGACTGACGGTTGGGTACGCGACGGCTCCGACATACCAGTATATAGGGTGCGACCCGCGCGCTCCCGACGCGCACCCGAACAGCGGGTCCGACGGGGGCTGCAGGTTCACGGCCGTCGAATTTGTTCCTCAAGTCCGAGGCCAAGGCCGCGGTGGCCCCGACGGCCGGACCTCTCGGCTCGGTGCCACAACCAGTTAGCAGCCAGCCGGCCACCCCGCAAGGCCGCCGTCAACCCGCAGCCGTGGCGGCAGCGCAACACCAGAGAGAGGCCGTTGCGGCTCACGGCCCGGGCTGTTTAGGTTTATACCCGATGACTCCGCGCCGCTCGAAGTGCGCTCTGTTTTGCTTTATCGCGTTTACGGGACCTCCCGGGAGCGCGCGACGCGAGTGTACGTGATCAGCTGAAAAGCAAACGTTACCTTCGAAATCGCCCAGGCTCCCGACAGTTTTCGGGGGCCTTTTTTTAGAACCCCTTTCGTCGAGGTGGAGAGAGTCTCATGCTGCACACCCTGTCGGCGTCGCGACAACCGGCGCGCGTCCTTTCCCGCCCGCGATCGACTCCCAGCGCCAGGCAGATCGAGGACTGCCGTGCCGAAATCGATCATCTGGACCGCGTGCTGGTACGCCTGCTGAATCTACGGGCGCGCCTCGCCTTGAAGGTCGCGGGACTGAAGCGCAGAGCGGGATTACCGCTGCACGCACCGGGGCGCGAGCGCGAAGTGCTCCGGAACGTCACGGAGGCGAACCCCGGCCCCCTCGATCGCGCGGCGGTGGCCAAGCTGTTTCGCCTCGCCATCCGGGAATCCCGGCGTCTGGAAGAAAACGACAAGGACCCGCCAGCGGCGAGCCCCTGAGAACTCTCCCCAGTCAGGCTGGTCAGGCCTTCGTGACGGTGTACTGCCCGCACGCGGCGAACTGGATGGTGACCGTCGAGGTGCTGTCACTGCGTGCCACCACCGCGGTGAGCGTGCCGGCGTCGAACCTGGGCGCCTCGGTGCCGTTCGCGTGGCGGTGTCGGGCGCGGTAGCCGGAGATCGGGGCAGCATGCACCCGGGGCAGCCGCCGTTCAAGGATCACTTCTCGGACCGCGCTAGAGCCTACGCGGCGCGTCGGCCCACATATCCGGTGGCGCTGGTGGACTTCCTCGCGGAGGTGGCCCCGCGTCGCGAGCTCGCGTGGGACGCGGGTTGCGGCTCGGGGCAACTGTCGGTGCTCCTGGCCGGCCGCTTCGAGCAGGTGATTGCAACGGACGCAAGCGCGGAGCAGATCGCGCAGGCCAGGCCCCACCCGAAGGTGCGCTACGCGCAGGTCCCCGCGGAGGCGAGCGGGCTGCCGCCCGGCTTCGTCGATCTCGCCGTCGCCGCGCAGGCCGCGCACTGGTTCGACCTCGCCCGCTACTACGCCGAGGTGAGGCGCGTCGCGCGACGGGGCGCGATCATCGCTCTTGCGACTTATGCGACCATGAGCGTCGACGACGACGTCGATCGCGTGGTCAAGCGCTTCTATTCGGATGTGGTGGGGCCGTATTGGCCGCCGGAGCGACGCCACACCGAGGACGGCTACCGGTCGCTGCCGTTTCCCTTCGAGGAGCTCGCAGCGCCCCAGCTCGAGATGCGTGCGGATTGGGCGCTCGCCGATGTGGTCGGATATGTGGAGACGTGGTCGGCCGTGCGTGCGATGGCGCGGGCGACCGGTCGGGACCCGATCCCGGAGTTGCGGCGGGATCTCGCGCGCGCCTGGGGGCCCGAAGCGACGGTGCGGCCGGTCCGCTGGCCGCTGGCGGTGCGCGTTGGACGATTAGGCTAGGGGCACAGGGGCACAGGGGCACAGATTAGGCGTCCGTGCCGACGGGCGCCTCCTCCGTACGCGGTCCCAGGCTCCGCGCGGCGAGCAGCGCAACCGCGCAGGACCGGGTCAGGTCTACCAGCCAGCGGGCCACGCTGCTCCGACTCGCCTGGAAGGAAGAGGCCGAACGCCAGGCCTCACGCATCGCCTGCGCCACGGCCCTGTTGGCTTCGACCGAATCGAACACGATGCCAAAGGCGAGGGCGTGCAGGGTCGCCCCGTGGCGTCGGTACAGGCACGCCAGCGCCTTTCGGTCCTGCAGTTCGGCGATCTGCTGGAGCAGCGAGCCGTCGGTGATAGCCGGCTCGTTCGGCTGTGTTGCCACGTCCTCTTCCAACATCCGGGATCCTCCGAGCGGAGTGTGCCACTATCCGCAGAATGTACAGTATGTGCAGAATGTGCACTACCAAGGACGGCCCGCACGCTCGTCTGGTAACGCTCGTCCGTCATGCGGGACCGCGCCGTGTGTGACCCGCGTCACGGGATCGGCAGGCGACCACGGTAGGTATTTGTAGACCCAGCGAGGTAGCCGATGGATCCGAGGATAATGCTCGACAGCCTCGATGCCGGCGTAGCGGCGATCGGTCCTGACTGGACGATCGCGGAATGGAGCGCGCCCGCCGCCCGGATTACCGGTCTCGCGGCCGAGCGGGTGGTCGGCAGGAATTTCTGGAGCGCGTTCCCGGCCGCCAAATCCACGCCCCTCGAGCAGACGCTGCGGGACGTGCTCGCCGACGGAGAGCCGCGAATGCTCGTGACGCCGGCGCGCGCGCCGGAGCTCGCGGACACGGTGTTCGAGACTCGAGTGACGCGGGCGCCGGGGAATTACCTGCTCATGCTGTTCAGACGGCTGGCCCAGGAGGGGGGCCCCCGGTCTCCTACGGCCCCGATACCCGCGGCGTTCGACGGGGAGCGCCGACTCTACCCGCAGCTCTTCGACTCACTGCCAATCCCCGCGCTCGTCGTGGCGATCGACGGGCAGATTCTCGAGGTGAATCCGGAGGGCGTTGGGCTGCTCGGGGGGAGCACTGCCGATGCGACGGCGCTCCGTGCTCGGTCGCTGGGCGATTGGACGACGGAGCCCGAGCGCGCCGTCCTCCTCGCCACGCTGCGCGACGCGGTCCACAGCCGGCAGCAGCTTCACCTGACGCTCGACTCGGGCGGCGAGGCGACGCGTGAAGTCGACGCGGTGATCGAGAACGTGGCGCCGGGCGAGCCGTCGGCGAAGCTCCTGTTCCTCGCCCTGGGCGTGTCCCGCGAGCTCCTGCTGCAGCGCCAGATCCTCAAGGCGGACCGGCTCTCGCAGCTGGGCGCGCTGGTCTCCGGAGTTGCGCACGAGCTGAACAACCCGCTCGCGGCCATCGCCGCATTCGCGGAGATGCTCAAGATCGATACGAAGAGTCCCGAGCAGCGTGAGAGCGCCGAGATCATCCATGCCGAGGCGATGCGTGCCGGGCGCGTGGTGCAGACGCTGCTCGACTTCGCCCGGCAGCGATCCCGGGTGCGCCAGGCCGTGGCGATCAAGGACGTCGCCGAACGCGTCGTCGCTCTCCAAAAGAGCGATCTCAAAAAGGCCGGCGTCCAGGCGGCCATCCTGATCCCGGACGATGTTCCCGCCGTGATCGGGGACCCTCAGGAGCTGCAGCAGGTGCTCCTGAACGTACTGGCGAACGCGGGGCAGGCGGTCGCGGCGACCGGGCGACCGGGCAAGGTCGTGATCGGGGCGCGCCGCGCCGGCGATCAGGTGGTGGTGACGGTCGAGGACACCGGGCCGGGCGTGCCGCCGGACATCATCGACCGGGTGTTCGAGCCGTTCTTCACCACGAAGGGGGAGGCGGGCACGGGGCTCGGGCTCGCCATCAGCTCCGGGTTGGTGAATGCGATGGGCGGGCGCATGTACATCCACAACGTCGAGGGCGGGGGCGCCAGCGTGGTGGTCGAGCTGCCGATGGCACCGGTGTCATCCGTCCGGCCCGAGGTCGAACGCCCGGCCCGAGGGGCGGAGCGTCCGCTCTCGGTCCTGATCGTGGAGGACGAGGAGCCCGTGCGGCGCGGCATGGTTCGGATGGCCGAGCGGCTGGGCCACCGCGTCGCAAGCGCGTCAGGCTTCGACGAGGCCGTCGCCCGCCTGAAGGAAGCCGGCGCGTATGACGCGCTCCTCGTGGACGTCCACCTCGACGAGGCGCACAGCGGCTTCGATCTGCTGGAAACGCTTCGCACGGAAGGCCGCGGCCGGGCCCGGCGGCTGATCTTCACGACGGGCGACTCGATCTCGGCAGGGACGAGAGACCAGCTCCAGGTGTCGCAGCGACCGGTGCTCAAGAAGCCCTTCCACCTCGAAGAGCTCCGCCAGATCTTGCTTCGCGTGGCCGGAGAGCAGACGGGCCCGCCGCAGTAGCCCACGGCGTAGTCCTCACCCCCCGGCCCCCTCTCCCTTCGGGGGAGGGGGAACGACGGTCACCCTTCGTTCCCCCCTCTCCGGAACGGAGAGGGGGACAGGGGGTGAGGACGGAGAGGGGCCCAGGGGGTGCGGACCCCGACGGGGCTCACCGGGCCGGGTCGAGCCACCCGCCCGCGAATC
>DATDFP010000183.1:0-5802 GCA_036522535.1 Gemmatimonadales bacterium | reverse complement strand
GCCGCCAGCGCAGCCGTCGCCGCGGCACTCGCGATCCACGACCAGCTCACGATCGTCGCCCCGGAGGATGGCGTCATCGTCACCCGCTACGCGGAGGCCGGCGAGCCGCTCACCAGCGGCATGCCGATCGCCTCGCTCGGCCTAGTGCGACGCCCGTGGATCCGGGCGTATGTCGGAGACCGGTTCATCGGGCGGATGAAGACGGGCCAGGCGGTCACGGTGCGCGCGGACGGGTACGACCGGCCGTTCCCGGCCCGGGTGGTCGAGATCGCGCCGCGCGCCGAGTACACGCCCCGCGCCGCGCTCACCGAGCGCGAGCGAGCCGACCTCGTGTTCGGGATCAAGGTCGAGGCGGATGGTGGGGATGCCGGCGGCCGGCTCAAGGCAGGGATGCCCGTCACACTCGAGATCCCGCTGCTGCCGTGAGCGAGGCCGCGGTCGAGACCCACGACCTCACCCGCCGCTTCGGCTCGCTCACCGCCGTCGAGAAGCTCACTCTCCGCATCGAACCCGGTGAGGTGTTCGGGCTGCTCGGGCCGAACGGCTCCGGGAAGACAACCACGATCCGCATGCTGTGCGGGCTGCTCGAGCCGTCCGAGGGCGGGGCGTCGGTGGCGGGGATCGACGTGACCGCCGCGCCGGAGCGGATCAAGCAGCGCATCGGCTACATGTCCCAGAGGTTCGGCCTGTACGAGGACCTCACCGTCGCCGAGAACCTCGACTTCTACGCGGGGATCTACGGGCTCACCGGGGCGGCCCGCCGCGAGCGCCTCCGCGAGGTGATCGAGTTCATCGGGCTCGGGACCCGGCTCGGCCAGCTCGCGGCCGAGCTCTCCGGCGGCTGGAAACAACGTCTCGCCCTCGGCTGTGCCCTGCTCCACCGGCCGCCGGTGCTGTTCCTCGACGAGCCCACGGCGGGCGTCGATCCCGCCGCGCGTCGCAACTTCTGGCGAGCCATCCACGAGCTCGCGCGCCGGGGCACGACCGTGCTGGTCACGACCCACTACATGGACGAGGCGGAGCGCTGCGGGCGGCTCGCGATGCTCTCCGGCGGGCACCTGATCGCCCTCGGCACGCCGGCGGAGGTAGCGGCGCAGGTGGGCGGCGCGACCCTCGAAGACGCGTTCATCATCCTGCAGGAGCGCGACGAGCGATGATGCGCCGGTTCTGGCCGATGTTCCGCAAGGAATTCATCCAGATGCGCCGCGACCGGCTGACGCTCATGATCATGGTGGGCCTGCCCGTGATCCAGCTACTGATGTTCGGCTACGCGATCCAGACCGATGTGAAGCACGTGCCGACCGTGGTGCTCGATGAGTCCCGCACCCCGGAGAGCCGCGACCTCATCGCGGCGTTCGAGAACACGGGGAACTTCCGGATCGTGGACCACGTGAACGGCCGTCCCGCCCTCGACCGGGCCATCGCCCAAGGGGACGCGCAGGCGGGGATCGTGGTCCCCTACGACTACGCTCGCCTCCTCGGGAGGGGCACCACCGCCACGGTGCAGGTGATCGTGGACGCGGCCGACCCCCTCGCCTCCCAGGCCGCCATCAGCGCGGCGGCGAGCATGGCCGAGGTCCGGAACCTCCTGATCCTCGCCCGGCAAGCCGGACGCGCGAGCGTGCCCCTCGAAGCCAGGGTGCGGCCCCGCTACAACCCCGGGCTGCGGAGCCCCAACTACATCGTCCCGGGGCTCGTCGGCGTTATCCTCACGATCACCATGGTGCTCGTCACGGCGATGGCGATCGTGCGCGAGCGGGAGCGGGGCACGCTGGAGCAGTTGATCGTCACACCGATCACCAAGACCGAGCTGATGCTCGGGAAGATCGCGCCCTACGTGGGAGTGGGACTCATCCAGATGACGGCCGTGCTCGTCCTTGGCCGCTACGTGTTCGACGTGCCACTGACGGGGAACGTGCTGCTGCTCTACCTCATCGCTCTGATCTTCGTGGTAGCGAGCCTGTCGTTCGGGCTCTTCGTCTCGACGCTGGTGCGGACCCAGCAGCAGGCCATGCAGCTGAGCTTCTTTTTCGTGTTGCCGAACATCCTGCTCTCGGGCTTCATGTTCCCGCGCCAGGCGATGCCGCAATTGTTCCAGTGGGTGGGGTTACTGCTGCCCCTCACGCATTTCTTGAAAGTGCTGCGCGGGATCTTGCTGAAGGGCGTCGGGCTCGAGGCGTTGTGGCGCGAGGTCGCGGTGCTTGCGGGATTCGCGATCGTGATGATCGTCCTGTCGGTGCGGCGGTTCCGAAAGACGCTGGACTGAAGCAGGTGTTAGGTGCTGGGTGTTAGGTGCGAGGGCTCACACCCTAACACCCAACACCTAGCACCTAGCACCTAGCACCTGGCACCTCTCACGTCTCCACCGCCACGCCGATCCGATCCGGCTCGTTCACCTTGCCCCGCTCGAGCGCGGCCTCGGCCTGCGTGAAGAGATCCTCGGGACGGAGCACCTCGAGGTGCGGGAACGCGACCACGCCCGCGGACAGGCTCGGCACCCTCTCGGGTCCGAGATCCGGGAAGGTATGGCGGGCGATTATCTGCCGCAGCCGCTCGACGAACTGCCGGGCGCCCTGGGCATCGGTCTCGGGGAGGATCAGCGCGAACTCGTCGCCGCCGTAGCGAGCCGCGAAGTCGGGCGCGCGGATCTCGCGTTGCAGCAGGGCGCCGATCTCGGTGAGCACACGGTCGCCGGCCTCCTGCCCGAGGCTCTCGTTGATATCGCGCAGCCGGTCGACGTCGATCACGACCAGCGCGAAGCGGAGCGAATAGCGTCGCGCGCGCTCGAACTCGTCGCGCAGCCGGCGGTCCAGCGCGTCCAGGCTCGCACACCCCGTAAGCACGTCGGTCACGCCCGCGCTGATCTGGCGGCGGTACATCGCGGCGCGCCGCTCCTCGTTCTCGAGCACCCGGGCGGCCGCCTGAGCGATCGTGTTGGCGAAGGTCACATCCTGGGGCTGGAGCGTGGGGTCCCCCTGCACCGTCCGCAGCAGAAACACGCCGGCCGCGCGTCCCTGCACGAAGACGGGAAGCGCCACCGCGGACTGCACGTTGATCTCGAGCTGCTGCGCCATCCACCGCTTGCGGACCGATTCGAACAGCGGATGTTCGTGCACGTTCTGGATGATCACCGCGCGCTCGGTGCGAATCGCCTCCTGGATCTCGGGATAGCGCTCCAGGTCCACCCGCAGATCTCGCATTCCCGGGTTTTCGTACACCGCCACGACGCGGCCGTGTTCGTCGCCGGGAGTCGTGAGCACGAAGGAGCAGTGCGCCAGCCCGAACACCCGCCCCACCCGTCGCACGAGAATCTGGAAAATCTCGTCAGCGCGAAGCGCCGCGGACACTTCCTGGAATATGTCGAACAGCAAGTCGCGGGAGCGGAGCGCGTCCCGAGCCTCGTGCAGCTCGCTCCGCAGGCGGAGGCCCGCGTCGATGCGGGCGCGCAGCTCGCCGAAGTGCACCGGGCCCGCGACGGCGTCCTGGGCGCCCGCATGAAGTGCGTCACCCACCGCCTCGGGCCCGCCGTCGGCGAGCAGGACGATGAGCGGGGCGCCCGCAAACCGCGGCATGGTGGCGAGGTCCCGCACCGCGTCCCCCAGGCGCGCCTCCCGAGCTCCACTGGCGAGGATCAGCAGGTCGGGTGGCTGGGCCTCCGCACGGTCGGCCCCGGGCACCGGATAGGCAGCCTCGGTGACCTGGAATCCCCCGCGGACGAGGAACCGCTCCAGGCCCTCAGGCCGGGCCGCCGGATCGCCGACGAGGAGGATGCGGGGCTGGAATGGCTGGGGCACGGGCGCTCGCCGCGAGTTCGTCGCTGTCAAGGTATAGTTACACCCTATGGAAGAGCAACCGTGGAGCGCAGCGCTTGGGCGTCCCGGCACCTGAGACGCGCCGCAAACGGCGGCGCATGGTCGCGAGCCAGGTCGCCGCGCGCGGCATCAAGAGCCGGCGTGTGCTCGCCAGCCTGGTATGGGTGCCGCGTGAATGGTTTCTGGTGCCCCACCTCGCAGACGAAGCGTATGACGACGCGCCGCTCCCCATCGGAAGCGGCCAGACCATCTCCCAGCCGTACATCGTCGGGCTGATGACTGAGGCGCTCGCGCCTCACCGCGGCCAGCGCATCCTCGAGATCGGCACCGGATCCGGTTATCAGACGGCGGTGCTTGCCCACTTGGGCGTGCACGTGTACACGATCGAGCGGCTCCCGGACCTGCTGGTCGAGGCCGAGGAGCGCTTCCGCCGCCTCGGGCTCCCGCACATCGCCACGCGGCTGGGCGACGGAGCCTGCGGCTGGCCTGAAGCGGCGCCGTTCGACGGCATCATCGTCACCGCGGCCGCACCGGCCGTGCCGCCGCCGCTCACCGAGCAGCTCGCCCCGGGCGGCCGACTCGTCATCCCGATCGGTGACCTCGGCGCCCAGGAGCTGGTCATTCTTCAGCGGACGGCGGCGGAGTTCCTGGAGCGTCACGCCGGCGGCGTGCGGTTCGTCCCGTTGATCTCGCGACTCGCCTTCACGGAGGGAGAATGGGGTTGAGACGCGTGGCCGACGACCTCCTGGGTGCTCACGTCTCCACGCTCGGCGGCGTGGCCACGGCACCCGCACGCGGCCGGGAGATCGGCGCGACTGCCATACAACTGTTCACCAAGACGCCCAACCAGTGGCGCGAGCCGGCACTCGCGGCTCTCGAGATCGCGAGGTTCCGCGCCGAGCTCGCGCGCAGCGGCATCCGCGCGGTGGTGGCACACGACAGCTACCTGATCAACCTGGCGTCGCCCGACGACACGCTGCGCGCGAAGAGCGCGGCCTGTTTTATCGGCGAGCTACGCCGCTGCCGGGCGCTGGGCATTCCGTGGGTGGTCTCCCATCCGGGGAATTACATCGATGCCGCGGACGCGGGGCTCGACCGCAACGCCCGCGCTTACGCCGACTGCCTCGCCGCCGTGCCGGGGGACGTGGGGGTGCTGATCGAGGGCACGGCCGGGGCCGGGACCGCGCTCGGATCGACCTTCGATGAACTCCGCGTGTTGCGCGAGGCGATGCCGGTCGCAGCCCGGGCCCGCGTGGGCTTCTGCCTCGACACCGCTCACCTGCACGCCGTCGGTTATGACGTGGCCGGCGCGCTCGACGCCGTATGGGGCGAGTTCGACCGCGCGGTGGGCTTGGGGCTTCTCAAGTGCCTGCACCTCAACGACTCCAAGGGGGCCCCTGGGTCGCGGCTGGACCGGCACGAGTGGATCGGCGAAGGTAAGATCGGGGCGGAGGCGTTCCGCCGGATAATGCGTGACCCGCGCTTCGGAGGCGTGATCAAGATCATCGAGACCCCGAAGGGGGACGACCCGGTCACGCACGACCGGCGGATGCTGCGGCGGCTGCGCGCGTACGCGCGGGCCAGCAAACGGGCCGTCGAAACCGTAGGAAACGCGTGACCGCATTCCGGACCAAGCGACGCCGTTCGACCCCGGCGCTCGCCATGCTACTCCTCGTCCTCCAGGGGCTGGCCGCAGGCCTCGCGCCCCTGGCGCACGCATCCGAGCGTCTCAGCGCTCCAGCGCACATCGAGCCGCAGCATGCGACGCCCTGCCTGGCGCTGCACGACGCACTGCGGTGCGCGCTGTGTCACTACGCGGCGACCCGGGTTGTGGCCGGGCGCCCGCGCGTCCAATCCGGCCCGGCAATCCACGCCGAGCCCTGTCTCACGCGGTCCGCCGTCGCGCCGACCGGCGGCTCCGATCACCTCACCGCCCCACCCCGCGCCCCACCCGCTCTCCTCGTCTGACCGGCCGGCGTCAGCGCGGCGC
>DATDFP010000182.1:0-8322 GCA_036522535.1 Gemmatimonadales bacterium | reverse complement strand
CCTTTGTGAGGACTCCCATCGTCGGTGTCGATCCACATCAACTCCTTGTCGTTGGCGCCGCCCGTCGAGACCGTTCTCACGAAGCCCCACGTGGCTCCCCGGTCCGTGGATCTGTACGCCTGCACCTTCACCACGCCGGCGAGGTCGATGCCGAGCGTCGCGGCCCAGGCCGTGCCGTCCGGCGCCCAGGCCACGGCAGGGTCGGAGTGGAACACCGCTCCCTCGTTCAGGGGCAGCTCCGTGCTGTTCCAGCTTTCGCCGCCGTCCGAAGAGAAGAAGATCTTCAGGCGGCCCGAGCCCGTGATGTAGTTGGACGCTGCGACGAGATAGCGGGGAGCATGATAATCGACGGCGATGGAAGACTCGCTGTGCCGTTCGCTCAGATTGGACACGTCGACGTTGCCGGCCACCATGGCGACGCGCGCCGGTCCCGGCCCGGCGGAGCCGCCCGGCGGCCGCGGCGGCGGAACGTTCAAATCCTGATGCGAGCCCATCCAGGTGAGCATCTGAGCGGTCACGCGCGGGTACTGATACGGACCCGAGGTCGGCAGCGCGGGAAACCTTTCGCGGACGTACGCTCGGTACCACAGCGGATACGGTGACTGGTCTTCGACGTCGGTCGCCGCCGCGATGCGGTGCAGCCGGCGTTCGTAGAACCGGCGCAGCGAATCGAGCCGGGTGCCGGCGCGAATCCGGATTTCCCATTGGGGCGCTCGGGGATAGCGGGACCGCACCGCCTCGAGCTGCGCGTGAGTCATCGTGTCCTGTGCCCCAACGGGGCCGACGGCCGCCAGCAGTAACAGGGTCACCAGGTGGGGGCCACAAGGGCCGCGGGGGCCACGGAAGCCACGTCCGGCCATGTTCAGTCCTCCTCGTCCCCGGTCGCCGCCGGAGAAGCTCGCAAGCTATCGATAGGATGCCCGGATCGGGAGGACTGCTTCACCCTGGGACTGCGGAGGTCAGGCCAGCCAGAAACCCACGATCGTCCCGACCGTGCCGTACGCCCACCGGTCCGATTCAGGCGGATACTTCTTCGAGAGAATGACGAACAGGCTCGCGCCCAAGACCACAAGCGAGACAACGATCGCCATGGCTTCCCGTGGGAACGCGGCAGGTGGCAGCGCGACCTTGCTCGTCTCGACCCAAAGCGCGCGCCGGACCACCAGAAGAACGAGCGCAATCAGCGCCAACCCTTTGGGGAAGGTCAGGGCCCTCATCACAAGGCCTCCTTTCAGAGTGATACGGGAGGTTCACGAGGTTGCCACGCCGTCTGCCGTCTCGACGTGATACGTGTCACAGGCCAGCCGCGAAGGCAACAAATCACGAACGTTGAATTATGGGCGGGATTGTTGAATAATGGTGACCCTCTTCTCCCCGGGGGCCCGCTTGCGACGGCTCCGAATCGGCGTCATCGACCTCGTCACCAAAGGCCCGACCCGCGCGCTGTATGCGCGCGTCATGAACCCCAACCTCGCGAGCATCATGCCCCAGGCTGTCGCGGTGTGGTGCGAGGCCGAGGGTCACGAGGTCACGCTCGTCTGCTATACGGGATTCGAGAATCTCGTCGCGGAGCTGCCGGACCCGGTAGACCTGGTCTTCATCGGCGCGTTCACCGAAGCCGCGCTCCTCGGGTACGCGATCAGCAACCTGTTTCGATCGCGGGGAGCGGTGACGGCCCTTGGGGGACCCCATGCGCGCTGCTACCCGGAGGACGCGCTGCGCTACTTCGACTACGTCGTGGGCTTCACCGACCAGGTCGTGATCCGCGAGGTGCTGCGCGACTGCTCGCCCCACCGGCCGATCGGCGTGCACCTCACGGCCGCGCGCCAACCCGCCCATCTCCCCGGCGTTCGCGAGCGCTGGAAGTTCATCGAGCCCACGCTTCGAAAAGCGCCTCTCATCAAAATCGTGCCGATGCTCGGCAGTCTCGGGTGTCCCTACACGTGCAGCTTCTGCATCGACTCGGTCGTGCCGTATCAGCCGCTCGATTTTGCCGTGCTGAAAGACGACCTCCGGTTCCTGGTCCGGACGGTGCGACGGCCGCGCGTCGCCTGGCACGATCCGAACTTCGGGGTCCGTTTCGACGATTACCTCGACGCGATCGAGGAGGCGGTGCCTCCGAACGGCATCGACTTCATCGCGGAAAGCAGTCTATCCCTCCTCTCGGAGCCGCATCTGAAGCGGCTCCAGCGCAACGGCTTCAAGGCCCTCTTGCCGGGCGTCGAATCGTGGTACGACCTCGGCAACAAGTCCAAGACCGGTCACCTGAAGGGGATGGACAAGGTCCGTCAAGTCTCCGACCACGTCAACATGATCCTGCGGCACATCCCCTACGTGCAGACAAACTTCGTACTCGGGCTCGACACGGACGCAGGGCCGGAGCCGTTCGAGCTCACCAAGCGATTCGTGGACCTCACCCCGGGGGCGTTCCCCGGCTATTCGCTGCTCTCGGCGTTTGGACGGGCGGCGCCGCTGAACCTCCAATACCAACGCGCGGATCGCGTGCTCCCCTTCCCGTTCCACTTTCTGGACAACAATCACGCCATGAACATCAAGCCGAAGAACTACGCCTGGCGTGACTTCTACGATCACCTGATCGGTCTAACCAGGTACACGTTCTCCTGGCGCGCGATTGCCAACCGCTTCAAAGCCACGAGGACGGTCATCCCGCGGTGGATGAACGTGGTCCGGGCGGTATCCTCGGAAGGGTTCGGCAGGCTCAAGTACTACACGGACTTGCGGCGCCGGCTCGACGCGGATATGCAGCTGCGGCGGTATTTCGAGCAGGAAACGAGCGAGCTGCCGGCTTTCTATCTCGATCGGGTGCGAAACGACCTCGGGCCCCTGTGGAGCTGGCTTCCGGCGGGCGCCGTGTATCACGACCCTCACGCCTATCTCAAGTCGGAACCGGCCCGGCCGCCGACACCCGCGAGCGCCGCCGCCGCGACCGGCGTCCCGCATCAAGTTGCCACGGTGGCACTGACGCGGCTCACTCCTGCACCGGCAGCCCGCTCGGCACCACCGCCGGAGTGAGCGAGCGCAGGTCTCGCGCCGACGGGTCCGTCAGCGACTCGAGAAACGCCACCACGTCGCGTTGCTCGTCGTTCGTGAGGCCGAGCGGCTGACGCAGCCGGAAGTCCAGCGTCGCAAGCACCGCGCTGATCGTAGCCTCGTCGCCGTGATACAGGCTGCTGAGCGCCGGGGCGAGCTGCGAGACGTCGAACCCCCGCAAGGCGACCGGCACGTTGTTGTAATGACGCACCACGGCCGCGAGCGTGGGATAGGCGCCGTCGTGGAAGTACGGAGCCGTGAGCTCGACGTTGCGCAGCGGGGCCACCCGGAACGTGAACCGATCGAACTCGTTGTTGAATACGTCGCCGTGGCCGAAGTCCAGCGGCGCACCCGCTCCCCTCCCGGGTCCAAGCTGGGGCGCCCCGTTGTTCGCGAACTGTCCCCCGCCGAGGAACGGGCCGTTGTGGCAACTCGAGCACCGAGCCTTGCCGAAGAACAGCAGTGCGCCCCGCTTCTGCTCCAGCGTCAACGCGGCATCGTCGCGGTTCAAATAGCGGTCGAACGGCGAGTCGGTCTTCGTCAACGGCTGCATCTCGAACGCGGCAATCGCCGTGGCCGCGTGCTGGAAGCCGAGCCGGCTGGTCGGCGTATCCGGGAAGGCCGCGTTGAACATCGTCACGTATTCCGGTATGGCCAGCACCCGTCGCATCGCCGCCTGCCAAATCTCCACCAGCTGGCTGTCGCCGAATTGGGCCAGCTCGTTCGGGTTGCCGAACACGTCAAGGTCGCCCCGCTCGCCGCGCATCTCGCGACGGTCTACCACAGGAAACATCGCCTGGGCCGCGAGAATGTTGGGCAGGTCTGGCGGGAGGGCGGATCCCGCCGGCGTGGTGAACGGTCCCGAGTGGAAGCCGGAGATGCGGCCGTCCCAGAACAGGTAGAACAAGCCGAGCCCCGCGTTGACGAGCGTGGGCGCGTTGCGGGGGACGAATTGCCGCCCCGGCCCGAGCGTGCGGGACTGGCCGAGGCCGGTCCCACCAGTCCCAACGGCCAGCGACAGGCCGTCGGCGGCGTGCTCCGACGGCTGATGGCAGGTCGCACAGGAGATATCCCGGTTCCCGCTGAGGATCTTGTCGAACATGAGCGTCCGGCCGAGCGCGACCAGTGCCGGATCCTGGGCCGGCATCGGCCCGATCGGGATCACGCCCCAACGCGCCAGGTCCTGTCGCAGCGCCGCGTCGATCGAGGCCGGCTCGACGGGCGGGCTGTTCCGGTCGCATCCGGCCGCGAGCGCGACCAGGCCGACGCAGATCGTGGAGAATGTGCGTGTCATCCGCGCCTCCTCGGTCTCGGCTCAGCGAATTGGGAGAGACAGCGAGACCT
Organism: Gemmatimonadales bacterium; assembly: GCA_036522535.1. Taxonomy (GTDB): domain Bacteria; phylum Gemmatimonadota; class Gemmatimonadetes; order Gemmatimonadales; family GWC2-71-9; genus AG12. Next base: position 3,927 of record DATDFP010000182.1, on the reverse strand, counting down.
GATGCGTGACGACGCTGACCGCGTCCAGGGTGAGCGGACCGCTCGGCGCCACGAGGAGGCTGCCCGCCCGCACGGCGCTCGCGTCCTCCAACGCCCACCCGTTGGCCCGTGTCCCCACCCCCGGCCGCCCTGTCCCCTTCGTGACACGCCCGCTGTAGCGGAGCTCTAGCTCCGGGAAACGGACACTGAGCCCCCACGTCGGCGTCCACTCCACCCACGACTCCACCTGGTTCCGTCCTGAGACCTGAACCCGGTCGTACTGGTCGAGCCGGTAATGGATGGAGCGCGCCGCCAGGCCCAGCTGCAGGAGGGCAGCCGGCGCTCGACGCCCGATCGTGAGCTCGCGACTGATGCCCATCCGGAAGACCGCGTCCGAGAAGCGGAAATGGTTCTCTACGGTCTTGCCCCCCGCCGGGATCGTGTCACCGAGCGCCGTCCCGGTCGGCGCCTCGGCCTCGGCCCACGTCTCGCTCCAGATCGGCTCGTAAATCGCATCGATGCCGAACGTCGCGGGCCCGTTCGTTCGCGAGAACCCGATCCCGAGGTTGTACGCATGCGAGCGCCCCGGATCGCGCGCAATGTTCATGATCTCGTAGTTGGGGATCTTGGGATGGGACATGAGATTGCCGGTCGCGAGCCAGCCGACGCGCCATCCGGACGCCCCGAGCGGGCGCTCGTACTGGAGATGCAGCCCCCACGTGTTGGTGCGGTCGAGCTCGTGCTCAACCCGGGCGCGCTGCAATACTCGTTGCGTGCCCGGGTCCCAGAACGAGTCGAGGTAGGTCACATCGTCCGTCATCCCGAACCGGTCGTGCAGCGCGACGGCCTCGAGCGCGCGGTCTCCCGCCCACTCCTTCAGCATGCCGATCCGGAAGTCGGCCGCGTGGCCGAGCTGACGGATGGCCTGGCTGCCGGGGTACAGCAGGTCGACGCCGTCAACCGCCGTGAGCCTGGACCAGGAGACGCTGCCCGCGAGCGAGAGTCTGGGCTCGGCCAGGACCTTGCCCAGCATCGCGAACGCGTAGGCGTTGCCGTGCGAACCCTGGTCCGGACCGGGGTCGGGCACGTCTGGGAGGATCGCGGCGCGGGCCTGGGCAACAAACGGCACGGCGACCCCAACGGGCGGCCGGCTTGGGTCGACTTCCTGAAGCGCGAGTGAGAGACCCCCGAACCAACTGCCGGCCTGCGTGACCGCGGCGAGAGGCAGGGTCCGTCCCCCTCCCGCCCCGTTCGAGACGCCGTAGAAGGTGGGGGAGCCGAAGAAGCGCGGGGCGGCCGCGAGTCGCGCCCCTTTCGCCGGGTTACGGAAGGGATCGAGCAGCGTGTCGGGCACTGCGATCGACACGCCACCCATCGCCAGATTGTGGGACGGGAAGATCTCGAACTGATCCCCTTGAGCGATTGGGACCGTCTTGATCGAGATGAGTTGTGCCAAGAGAAGGCGTGAAAAGAAGACGTGAAAAAGAAACGTGAAAAGAAGACGTGAAAAAAAGACGCCAGGGCTCGTCATACGACACCTCAGTGGGAACGGGTGTGCGTAGACGTATACCGGGCGATCCGTGTCCCACGTCACAACGCGCCCGACGCGTTCCCTCGAACGGGGGGCCGGGGCCCCACCCGATGGTGGGTAGACGCCGGGCCCGGAGCCCCATTACACTTCCCGCATGAATGAGATTGGGACCTAGCTCGTCATCTCGGCTCAGGCTTATCGCGGACGCCCCCACGCTCCCGTTGCCGAGCGTGGGGGCGTTGCATGTGCGGATGGGGACGCTACTTAGCCAGCAACCCGGAACATCGGCCCTCCGAAGGGCGTTCGCCGACGGGGGTGGGAGGCCGGGTAACGGCCGGAATCACGGAGTGAGATCACGCGACATGACCGACAAGTCCGTAAAACGCTATCTGTTCGCGAGCGACTTCGACCAGACGCTCACGTTCAACGACTCGGGTTACGTGCTGAGCGAGATTCTCGGGATCGGGACCGAGGAGTTCGAACGCAAGGCCGCCGGCATGGCGAAACTCAACCTCGTCCAGCAGGGAGCGGAGTTGGCGTACCTCCTGCTCCACGATCCCGAATTCCGCAGCCGGGTTCGCCAGGAGCATCTCTACGAGGTCGGTAAGCGTCTCCGGCTCAAGGAGGGCATCCAACTGCTGTACGAGATTCTCGACCACGGAATCGACGGGTATCGGTTCGACTTCTATATCCTATCCGCCTCGCCGGTGGAGGTGATACGATCGGCCCTGGAAGGGATCGTGCCCGCCGACCACATCTTCGGAACCGAGTTCCGCTTCAACGGCTCCGGCGAGATTGAGACGATCGTGCGGGCCACCGCCGGATACGGAAAGGTCGCCGTCTTGGACGAGCTCCAGGCCGCTCTGCAGGTCGGGCCGGACCACATCATCTATGTCGGTGACGGGAGCTCGGACATTCACGTCATGCTTCACGTGAATGCGCGCGACGGGTTCACGATCGCGGTCTCGGAGAGCAAGCACATCGCCCAGATCGCAACACGAACCGTGCTCGGGCCCAACGTGCTCGCCGTGCTGGCGCCCATCCTGGAGAGGATCGTCGGCTGGGAGCGGCCGCGCATTCGCAAGTTCTTCGAGTCGTACGGCTTCCTGATCCAGGGGTGGGACCGGGTGCGGACCGACTGGCTGACGCTCGGGTCCGCCACGACGGTGTAGTGGGAATCAGGAAACGCGCGCAGCGTCGAGCAGCTGCCGCACCTTGCGAGCGAGGGCGTTGAGCGTGAACGGCTTGTCGAGGTAGGCCGATCCCGGCGGGAGCGCCCCCTGCTGCACCATCACGCGCTCCGTGTACCCCGACATGTAGAGCACCCGCATTTGCGGGCGGACGAGAGCCAGCTGCCTGGCCAGCTCCGGCCCGATCATTCCGGGCATCACGACATCCGTGATGATCGCCCGGGAGCGACGCGGCTTCGCGAAGGGAACGCCGGCGAGACCTGGACGGCTCAGCACGCTTACGGGCCACGGACCCCGGGAGGTAGCCGCCTTCGCGAGAAACGAGGACGTCTATCTATATGAAACCCGAGCCCCGACCGACAAGGGGGCCGCGGGTTCGCCCCCCCCTTGACCTGGGGGGGGCGAGATACGATCCTACACTATTGTTCATCCATGAACCATATCTGCACGGGAGCAACACATGGATACGGCACTCCTCATTGGGCGACTGTTCTTCGGCCTGGGCATCGCCGCGCACGGCGCTCAGAAGCTGTTCGGGTGGTTCGGCGGCTACGGTCTCGCCGGCACCGGCGGGTTCTTCGAGCAGCTGGGCTTTCGTCCCGGCCGTCTCTTCGCCGCCGCCGCGGGGCTCGGTGAAACGGTGGGCGGCGCCCTGGTGGTCCTCGGGCTCCTGGGGCCCATCGGGCCGGCGCTCGTCCTGCTCGTGACGCTCGTCGCGACGATCGTGGTTCACTTGAAGAATGGCTTTTTCGTGACGAAGAACGGCGTCGAGCTCCCCATGCTGTACGCCATGGGCGCGTTGGTGCTCGCGTTTGCGGGACCCGGCCGGTACGCCCTGGATCGGGCGCTGGGGCTGACCTGGCTCGAAAGCGAGCGCGCGGCGGTGATCGCGGTTGGGATCGCGATTCTGGGCGCGTTGCTGAACGTCATCGCTCGCCGCGCGCCGCCGCAGGCGCAGGCGCAGGCCTCGGCGAAGGCGGCCTAAAGACTACCGCTGCCGACCGCCGAGCGCCGCCTGGAGCTGGCGCAGCACCTCCCCGAGCCGGGATAGCTGCTCTCCGTAACGCGCCCAATCACCGGCGCGCTGCGCCTGGACCGCCTGCTGATATGACTCGGCCGCCTGGCGGGCGAGATCGGCGGCACGCCCTTCGCCCGGCCGGGCGACCGCACCCGGCGCAGCCGCAACCCTGGGAGGCTCGGTCGCGCCGCCGAACAGCCGCGCCAGGC